>NZ_JBHVIV010000029.1:0-95855 GCF_042799475.1 Kitasatospora sp. NPDC057692
AAAACGCTCGGCTGGAGAACCCCAGCCGAGCGCCTGCGTGATCTACTGACGACCACGTAAGCCATCAGGTGTTGCGAGGACCGTTAGAAACCGCCGCGCCCGCCGGGCCCTTCCGCGTGCCCGGGGCCGGCTACTCCAGGCCCGCCAGCACCAGCGGCAGCCGGCGCGCGCCGTCGGCGGTGAGCTTCACCGGCACGCCCCAGTCCTGCTGGTGGACGTGGCAGGCCGGGTACTCGATCTCCGGGTCGTCGTCGCAGGACGCCGCCATCGCGGAGACGTGCAGCACGCCCTCGGCGACCGTGTCGGAGAGCACCAGCTCGCGGGAGAGCGCGGAGTCCGCGCCCGCGCCGGAGACCAGCAGCTCGGGCGGGGTGGCGCTGACCAGCAGCCGGGTGGACGGGCCGTAGCGCTCGTCCAGCTTCTGGCCGGTGGGCGCCCGGAAGACCACGTCCAGCCGCAGGGCGCCCGGGGCGACCTCGGTGGCGGCCCGCCGGGTGCGGTGCGCCACCGCGTCCACCCGGACGGCCTCCTCGGGCAGCCGCAGCCGGGTCAGCCGGTGGCGGGCGGACTCGACGACCACGATGTCGCCGTCCACCAGCACCGCGCCGGAGGGCTCGCGCAGGTCGGTGGCCAGCGTGCTGACCTCGCCGCTCGCCGGGTCGTAGCGGCGCAGCGCGTGGTTGTAGGTGTCGCTGACGGCCACCGAGCCGTCCGGGAGCACGGTGACGCCCAGCGGGTGCTGGAGCAGCGCCTGCCCGGCCGCGCCGTCGCGGTGCCCGAAGTCGAACAGGCCGGTGCCGACCGCGCTGTGCACGGTCTTGGTTTCACGTGAAACCCAGCGCAGCGCCGAGGTCTCGGAGTCGGCGACCCAGAGCCGCTCGCCGTCCGCCGAGACGGCCAGGCCGGAGGGCTGGGCGAACCAGGCCTCGGCGGCGGGGCCGTCGACCAGGCCCTCGTTGGTGGTGCCGGCCGCGACACCGACCGTGCCGGCGGCCGGGTCGTACGCCCAGAGCTGGTGGACGCCGGCCATCGCGATCCACACCCGGCCGTCGAACCAGGCGACGTCCCAGGGCGAGGAGAGGTCCACCTCGCGGGCCGGTCCCCCGGTCGCCGAGCCCTGCCACCACTGCCGGCCGGTGCCGGCCAGGGTGGTCACGGCGCCGTCGGCGAGCCGGAGGCCGCGCAGCGCGTGGTTGACGGTGTCGGCGACGACCACGTCGTACTCGGCGGTGCCCTCCGGCAGCAGCACCAGGCCCTGCGGCTCGCTGAACCGGGGGCTGGTGCCGTCCAGCAGGCCGCGGACCCCGTCGCCGATCCGGCGCACCACGGTCTCGCCGTCGGCCTCCAGTTCGACGAGGCGGTGGTGGCCGGAGTCCGCGACCAGGAAGTGGCCGTTCGGCAGCCGGACGGCCTTGCCCGGGAACTTGAGGTCCCCGGCGGTCGGCTCGGGCGCCACGTACGGGCCGTCGCCGCGCCGCAGGGTGCCCTTCGCGGCGTGCTCGGCCTCCAGCTCCTCGACCAGCCGGGCGATCGCGTGCGCGTGCCCCTCGCCGGCGTGCTGGGCGACCACGTAGCCCTCGGGGTCGATCACCACCAGCGTCGGCCAGGCCCGCACCGCGTACTGCTTCCAGGTCTCGAGCGCGGGGTCGTCCAGCACCGGGTGGTGCACCTCGTAGCGGTCCACCGCGTCCACCACGGCCCGGTGGTCGGCCTCGTGCACGAACTTGGGCGAGTGCACGCCGACGATCACCACGGTGTCCCGGTGCTTCTCCTCCAGCTCCCGCAGCTCGTCGAGGACGTGCAGGCAGTTGATGCAGCAGAACGTCCAGAAGTCCAGGATGGTGATCTTGCCTCGGAAGTCGGCGAGCGCCAGCTCCTTGCCCCCGGTGTTGAGCCAACCGCCTGCCCCGACCAGCTCGGGGGCGCGTACACGTGCACGAGATGCCATGCCCTCATCCAACCCCATCGGGTGGTGGAAGCATTCCGGCCGGGCCGCCGGCCGGCGAGCGGGCGGCGGCCCGGCGGCCCGGTGGCTCAGCGGCTGAGCGGTTCGGCGAGTGCGCCGGGGCGGTCGGCGGGGTGGTCCGCGGGGGCGGCGGGGGCGGGGACGGGGGCGGTGGGCTTGCGGAGGAAGCGCTTGATCAGCTTCCGGCCGACCTCGATCATGGGCTGCTCCAGCCGGTGGTACAGGGCGTCGGCCACGAACAGGCTGACCAGGGTGACGACCACGCCCCTGAGCGCGGTGCCGCCGGCCACCCAGGGGGCGAGCACCCCGGCCAGGCCCACCGCGAGGGCCTGGAACAGGTAGAGGCCGTAGGAGCGCTCGCCGACGAACACCATGGGCCGCAGCGAGAGCAGCCACCGCCCCGGGCCCGGGCTCAGCAGCGAGGGCAGGACGAGGGCCAGGGCGAGCGAGTAGAGGAAGATCACCGGCTCCTCGGCGCCGTAGTAGGCCTTGAGGTCCGGGATGTGCATGTGCAGGACGACGAAGGCGACGGCCGCCACCACGCCGACGACCGGGTGGGTGACGGGCCGGAGCAGGGCGTAGCCGCGCGGCGAGTGGAGCACCAGCGCCAGCAGCGCGCCGATCAGCAGGATCGAGTAGTGGATGCCCATCTTGTGCCAGGTGTCCGACCAGTCCACGAGCACGAGGGCGATGGCGGCGACGGCCACCGGGATGCGCAGCCGCTTGGAGATCGCGGTGACGAGGATCAGCACCAGCGGCCAGACCATGTAGAACTTCCACTCGATGCCGATGGTCCAGGTGTGCAGATACGGCTCCCACCCCTGGAGGTGGTACTCGTTCATGAACAGCAGGAAGTGCGGCAGGTGGTTCATGAGCGCGTCCCAGCCGCCGCCGCTGCGGTACACGCCGACGGCGGTGATCGCGAGCCCCAGGTAGTAGAGCGGCCAGATCCGGAAGATCCGGCGGACGTAGAACTCGCGGAGCGAGATCCGTCCGTTGCGGTCGTGCTCACGCAGCATCAGCGTGGTGATCAGGAAGCCCGAGACCACGAAGAAGATGTGCACGCCGATCCACCCGGACAGCCCGGTGGCCCAGGGCCGCGCGTAGTGGAAGAAGACCACGATGACGGCGGCTATCGCCCGTAGGCCGTCCAAGGCGTCGAACCGCCTCAGCGCAAGGAACTCGGCATGGGTCATGGTGCGCATGGGCAGGATCTCCGGGGGGTCCAGGAAGACGGCGCCCGGATCGTACGGCTACCGACGGGCGCGAGGCGGCCAGCATTATCGCGGATCGCGGTCGCCGGTTTCCACTCGAACGGAGGACGGGTCCGGGCCCGGTGGCGGCCCGGCCCGGACGGCGGCTCAGACGATGAGGTGGGGCAGGAAGCGGGCGCCCTGATGGGTGATGGGGCTGTCGTCGGTCTCGCGGATGCCGAGTCCCGCGGCCTCGCCGTCGACCACCCAGGTGCCGAGGACGGGGCGGTTGCCGTCGAAGTCGGGCAGCGGGTGGAGCTGCTGGTAGCAGTGGCCCTCGGCGCCGTAGCGGTCCGGGTCGCCGGCCCAGTCGGCGAGCCGGGTCTCGCGGCCGCCGGGCTCGACGATGCGCACGCCCGCGCCCTCGCGGCCGAGCAGCGGCTTGGCGGCGTAGCCCGGGCCGTCCGGGGCGGCGAGCTCGCGCGGGCCGTCCAGGTAGGCGGGCAGCAGGTTGGGGTGACCCGGGTTCAGCTCCCAGAGCACGGCCAACAGGGCCTTGTTGGAGAGCAGCATCTTCCAGGCCGGCTCGATCCACATCGTGGAGCCGGTGGAGCCGCCGTGGTCGACGACGTCCAGCAGCTGCTCGCCGAACTCGTCGGAGGCCAGCCACTCCCAGGGGTAGAGCTTGAACGCGGCGCGGACGAAGCGGTGCTCCAGGTCGACGAAGCGGCCGGACAGGCCGTCCCAGCCGATGTCCTCCATGGCGATGCCGACCGTCTCGACGCCCGCCTGCTCGGCGCACTCCTGGAGGTAGAGGGTGGTCATCCAGTCCTCGCCCTCGGTGTCGCCGCGGGAGTGCGCGAAGTGCACCGGGCCGGGCGGCAGCAGGTGCTTCTGCCGGGCCCAGGAGGCGACCAGCCGCTCGTGCAGCGAGTTCCACTGGTCGGCCCGCGGGAACCGCTCCTCCATCCAGAACCACTGCGGGCCGGCCGCCTCGATCAGCGAGGTCGGGGTGTCGGCGTTGTACTCGAACAGCTTGGCCGGGCCGGTGCCGTCGTAGGCGAGGTCGAACCGGCCGTAGAGGCTGGGCTGCTCGTCGCGGCGGTGCCAGGACTCGGCGACGGCGGCGGCGAGCCGCAGGTCGGTGATGCCGTAGTCGGCGAACCGGCCGGTGCGCACCACGTGGTCGGCGGCGGCCAGCGAAAGCTCGTGCAGCTCCTCGACCACCTCCTCCAGGGCCTCGACCTCGGGCAGCGAGAACTCGTAGTAGGCGGACTCGTCCCAGTAGGCGTGCGGGCCGCCCTGGTTGCACGGGTCGGAGCACATCGCGTAGATGAGGCCCTGGCCCTCGACGGTGGCCAGCCAGTCGGGGCGGGGTTCGACGGTACGGCGGCGCACGGCGGATCAGCCCCCGCCCGAGCCGCTGGAGCCGGACGGGCAGCCGAAGCCGCCGCGCTTGGTGGCGGCCTTGTCGAAGGTGCCGCCGACGGCGGTGCTGCCGCCGGAGCCGCAGTAGTACCAGCGGCCGGCGGTGGTGGTGGTGCCCTTGGCCGCGCAGGAGTGGCTGTCGAGGACCTTGAGGGTGGTCGGGTCGACGCAGCGGCTCGGCGGGTTCTTCCCGGAGGAGGACGAGCAGCCGGAGAGGGCGAGCGCGAGGGTGCCGACCATGCCGAGCGCGACGAAGCCGGAGCGGCGGCGGGCGGGGGCGCCCGGTGCCCCGCTGCCCGGTGCCCCGCTGCCCGGTGCGGCGGCGTGCGGTGCGGCGGCGGGCGGTGCCGCGGGCTGCGGCGCTGCAGTGTCCGGTGCCGGGGCGTCCGGACGGGGGACGTCCGGTATCCGGGCGGGAGCGGCGGGCGGCGGCTGGGTCATGGCGCCTGATGGTACGCGTGCTCCGGATGGTGCGGGAGGGGCTGTTCCCCCTCGGAACCCGACCGTGATGGGTTATCTTTTGCCGATCCTTGACCGTGGGAGGGGGCCTGCGCGCGGGCCGTCCGCACCACGGCCTGCGACCTGCGACACGGAACCCGGGGGGCCAGACACCCATGAACGACATCCTGCACGGTCTCGGCGCGGCGGCCGCCTTCGGCGGCGTCGGGGTGGTCCTGCTGCTGCTCGGCATCGTCCTGGTGGACGTCCTGACGCCCGGCAAGCTCGGCCGCCAGATCTGGGTGGAGCGCAACCGCAACGCCGCCGTGCTGCTCAGCTCGGCGCTGCTCGGCATCGGCGGCATCGTCTTCACCGCGATCCTCTACACCTACGAGGACTTCGGGAAGGGCCTGGTCTCCACCGTCTGCTTCGGCGTGCTCGGCCTGGTGCTGATGGCCGTCGCGTTCTGGGTGGTGGACGTGCTGACGCCGGGCAAGCTGGGCGCGATCCTCGTCGACCCGGAGCCGCACCCGGCGGTCTGGGTGACCGCCAGCTGCAACCTCGCGGTGGCGGCGATCGTGTCCGCCTCGATCGCCTGAGCCCGGCCGGGCCGCGCCCGCCGCGCCCCGCGTCAGGCCGGGTGCGGGGCGCCGTCCAGCACGTGCCGCCGGCCCCAGGCGCCCAGCGGTGCCAGCGCCTCGTTGAGCCGCCGCCCGGCCTCGGTCAGCGAGTACTCGACCCGTGGCGGCACCTCGTCGTACGACTCGCGGTGCACGATGCCGTCCGCCTCCAGCTCCCGCAGGTGGGCGGCGAGCACCTTCTCGGTGATGCCCGGAACCTGCCGGCGCAGCTCGCCGAAGCGCAGGCTCGGCCGTTCGGCCAGCGCCCAGAGGATCAGCACCTTCCACTTGCCGCCGATCACGTCCATCGCGGCGTCGATCCCGCACACGTACGCACCGGGCCTCGGCACGGTCACCGCCATGTCCTGCCCCCACCCCTCGCCGGCCTGCTCGCTCACCCCAGGGTAACCACCCACTCCGAAGTGCGTACTTGAGCGGTTCCGGGGGCCGGAACGAGGCTGACCGGTATGACAGAGAACACCGCTGACACCGTGTCGGAGATCCCGCCGACCGCGCATCCCGCCCCGCTCACCCTGCTCGGCCTCGGTGCGATGGGCACCGCCCTGGCCGGGGCCTGGCTCGCCGAGGGGCACCCGCTCACCGTCTGGAACCGCACCGCCGCCC
This sequence comes from Kitasatospora sp. NPDC057692, assembly GCF_042799475.1. Classification (NCBI taxonomy): domain Bacteria; kingdom Bacillati; phylum Actinomycetota; class Actinomycetes; order Kitasatosporales; family Streptomycetaceae; genus Kitasatospora; species Kitasatospora sp. NPDC057692. Next base: position 6,270 of record NZ_JBHVIV010000029.1, read on the forward strand.
GGGCCGAACCGCTCGCCGCCCGGGGCGCCGGCGTCGCCGCCACCGCGGCCGAGGCGGTCGCCGCCAACCGGCTGGTGGTGGTCTGCCTGCTCGACGACGCCTCGGTCGAGGAGGCGCTGGACGGCGCCGACCTCACCGGCAAGGACGTCGTCAACCTGGTCACCAGCACCCCCGGCACGGCCCGCGACCGCGCCGCCCGGGTGACCGCGCGCGGCGCCCGCTACCTGGACGGCGGCATCATGGCCGTCCCGCCGATGATCGGCGTCCCGCAGGCCGGCCCGTACGTCTTCTACAGCGGCTCGCAGGAGCTGTTCGAGGAGCACCGCGCGACCCTCGCCGCCCCGGCCGGCGCCCGGTACGTCGGCGCGGACGCCGGCTTCGCCGCGCTGCACGACGTGGCGCTGCTGAGCGCGATGTACGGCATGTTCGGGGGCGTGGCGCACGCCTTCGCGCTGGTCAGCGGGGAGTCCGTCGACCCGCGCGCGCTGGCCCCGCTGCTCTCCTCCTGGCTCACCGCGATGACCGGCTCGATCGCGGCCACCGCCGGGCGGCTGGTGGCCGGCGACTACACCGGGGGCGTCGTCTCCACCCTGGCGATGCAGGTCGCCGGCGTGCCGACCTTCCTGCGGACCGCCGAGGAGCAGGGCGTGAGCACGGAACTGCTCACGCCCTACTTCGAGCTGATGCAGCGGCGGCTCGCCGCCGACCCGGACCGCAACGGCGCGGAGGACCTCACCGGAGTGGTGGACCTGCTGCGCGGGCGCGGGTAGGCCGGGGCTCCTCCGGTCAGCCGCTCTCCCGCTCTCCCGCTCTCCCGCTCTCCCCGTCAGCCGGCCGCGGGGCGGTCGGCGGGGAGGCGGCGGCGCAGCGCGGGGTCGGTCAGGGTGCGGGGCTTCCAGACGCCGTCCGGGGGGTAGACGTCGGTGCCGGGCGGGACGATCGCGTCGATGCGGTCCAGGACGGCGTCGTCGAGGACGAGGTCGGCGCCCTTGAGCGCCGCCGCCAGTTGGTCGGCGGTGCGCGGCCCGATGATCACCGAGGTGACCGCCGGGTGCGCGAGCGGGAAGGCGAGGGCCAGTTCGGGCAGGGTGCGGCCGAGGTCCTCGGCGACGGCGGTCAGCTCCTCGACGGCGTCCAGCTTGGCCTGGTTGACCGGCAGCGCCGGGTCGAACCGGGCCGGCATCAGGGCGGCCCGCCCGCTGCCCAGGTCGACCGGCCGGTCCTTGCGGTAGCGGCCGGTGAGGAAGCCGGAGGCGAGCGGGGACCAGGTCAGCGCCCCCATGCCGAGCCGCCGCACGGTCGGCAGGACGTCCCGCTCGATGCCGCGGGCGAGCAGCGAGTACGGCGGCTGCTCGGTGCGGAACCGGGCCAGGCCGCGCCGCTCGGCGAGGTGGTGGGCCTCGACGAGCTCGTGGGCCGGGAAGGTCGAGCAGCCGAAGGCGAGGATCTTGCCGGCCCGCACCAGGTCGCCGAGCACGGCGAGGGTCTCCTCCAGGTCGGTGGCGGGGTCGGGCCGGTGCACCTGGTAGAGGTCGATCCGGTCGGTGCGCAGTCGGCGCAGGCTCTCCTCGACCTCGCGGACGATCCAGCGGCGGGAGTTGCCGCCGCGGTTGCGGCCCTCGCCCATCGGGAAGTGGACCTTGGTGGCCAGTACGACGTCGTCGCGGTCGCCGCGGGCCTGCAGGGCCTTGCCGACGATCTCCTCGGACTCGCCGGCCGAGTACATGTCGGCGGTGTCGACGACGTTGATGCCCGCGTCGAGGGCGGCGTGGACGATCCGGGCGCAGTCGTCGTGGTCGGGATTGCCGATCGCGCCGAACATCATCGTGCCGAGGCAGTAGGTGCTGACCTCGATGCCGGTGCCGCCGAGGGTGCGGTAGCGCATGGTGGTGTCCCCCCTGGGGTGTGTCGTTGCTGCGTGCCGGTCGGTGACCCGCCCGCCGACCCTAGGAGTTGGAGTGCGCTCCAGGGCAAGGGGCGTTTCCGCCGGCCGGGGGAGCCGGCTCGTCCGCCGGTGCCGTCCGCTGTCGGCCGCCGTCGGGCGGGTGTTGCCGAAACAGCAACGAAAGTTGCCTCCCGTCCGGTGGTCGGCGCAGCCTGGCGGTGGAGGTGATCGGCGTGAGCGACACGCGAGACGAGACCGGATCCGGGACCCCCGCCGCTGCCGACGGCTACGAGGTCGTGGTGGTCGGGGGCGGCGCCGCCGGACTGAGTGCGGCCTTGGTGCTGGCCCGGGTCTGCCGCCGGGTGGCCGTGGTGGACGCCGGGCAGCCGCGCAACGCCCCGGCCGCGACCATGGGCGGCTTCCTCTCCCGGGACGGCATGTCCCCGGCCGCGCTGCTGGAGACCGGCCGCGCCGAGCTGGCGGGGTACGGGGTCGACCTGCTCGACGCCCGGGTGGACCACATCGAGCCGGTGCCGTCCGCGGACGCCCCCGCCTTCGACGTCCACCTGGCCGGCGGCCCGGCCCTGCGGGCCCGCCGGGTGGTGGTCGCCACCGGGCTGCGCGACGGCCTGCCGGAGCTGCCCGGCCTGGCCGAGCGGTGGGGCCGCGACGTGCTGCACTGCCCGTACTGCCACGGCTACGAGGTCCGCGACCGCCCGCTCGGCGTGCTCGGCACCCACCCGGGCGCGGTGCACCAGGCGCTGCTGCTGCGCCAGTGGTCGGCGGACGTGGTGCTCCTCGCGCACACCCTGGAGCCGTCCGCGGACGACCGCGCCAGGCTCGCCGCCCGGGGCGTGCGGGTCGTCGAGGGCGAGGTCAAGCGGGCCGTCGTCACCGACGACCGGCTGCGCGGCGTCGAACTGGCGGACGGCACGGCCCTGCCGCGCGAGGCGCTGTTCCTCTTTCCGCGCATGGTGCCGCGGGACGCCCTGCTGTTCGGCCTGGACTGCGAGCGGGACGCGCAGGGCTGGGTGACCACCGACCGCACCGGCCGCACCAGCGTGCCGGGGGTGTGGGCGGTGGGCAATGTCGCCGACCCGCGCGCCCAGGTGGTCACCGCCGCCGGAGCGGGCGCCGCGGCGGCGTTCGCGCTCAACCACGATCTGGTGGACGAGGACGTCGAACGCGCCCTCGTCGCCGCGTAAGCCACCCCGAGAGGAAGGACCTCCCGATGACCGGGCACGCCCACACCCATCGGCACCACCACCAGGACCACACCCATGCCCACGCCCACCACCACGGCCAGGACGCCGGGTTCGACTGGGACGCCCTCGCCGGCCACCTGGAGCGCGAGGCCGAGCTGAAGGCCCCGGCCGTCACCGAGGCCGCCCGGTGGCTGGGCGGCCTGCTGGACGGCACCCCCGTCCACCGGGTGCTCGACGTGGGCAGCGGCCCCGGGGTGATCGCCGGACTGCTCGCGGAGGCCTTCCCGGCCGCCGAGGTCGTCGCCGTCGACCAGTCCGCCGCCCTGCTGGAGCGCGCCCGCACCCGCTCGGCCGGCCGCGTCGGCGCCCTCCGTGCCGACCTGCCCGAGGACCTCGGCACCCTCGGCCGCGCCGACCTGGTCTGGTCCGGCAACGCGATCCACCATCTCGGCGACCAGCAGGCCGCGTTGACCGCGCTGGCCGCCACCCTGCGCCCGGGCGGCCTGCTGGCCGTCGCCGAGGGCGGCCTGCCGGCCCGCTACCTCCCGCGCGACCTCGGCCTCGGCCGCCCCGGCCTCCAGGCCCGCCTGGACGCGGCCTACGAGGACTCCTTCACGGCGATGCGGGCGTCCGTCCCGGACACCGTGGCGGTGGTCGAGGACTGGCCCGCCCTGCTGGCCGCGGCCGGCCTGGTCCCCACCGGCACCCGGACCTTCCTGGTCGACCGCCCGGCCCCGCTGGACGCCCCGTCCCGCGCGTTCCTGCACGTCCAACTCTCCCGCCGCCGCGACCAGTTGGCCGAACTCCTGGACGCCGGCGACCGCGCCGCCCTGGACGCCCTGCTGGACCGCGACGCCCCCACCGGCATCCTCTCCCGCCCCGACGCCTTCTACCTCTCCGCCCTCACCGTCCACACCGCCCGCACGCCCTGAGACCCGCTGCTCAAGGCGGACCGGTCGTCAGCGGTCGGGTTTGCGGTGGCGGCCGGTGCCGCGGCGCAGGAGGGGGACGGGGGTGTCGGCCTGGGGGAAGAGGGTCGCGGGGCCGGAGGCGCGGTCGGGGCGGACGATCAGGGGGTAGGCCTCGGCGTAGTTCTCGGCCACCGCGACGGGCTGCCAGGTGTGGCCGTCCCACTCGACCACCAGCCGGGGCAGGTCCTGGAAGAGGTGCGCCGCGCGTCGGGGGCCGGGGGCGAGGGTGATCGCGTCCCGTGTCCCCGGGGCCCGGCGGCGGCGCGCCCGCTTGGCGTACCAGTCGGCCAACGGCTCCTCGGCCGGGGGCTCTTCGGCGAACGGATCGTCCTCGGCGGCCATCGTCGGGGCCTCCCTCGGGTGTCGGTCGGGGACGGCCAGTCTTGCCGATCCGCCGTGGGCCGGGCGATTCCACGATCGGGTGAAAAACCGATGGACGGCCGCCCTCCCCTCGCGGGGGAGGACGGCCGCCCACCGGCTGCCACCCGCCTACGGGCCTACTCGCCGCCGCCGAAGCGCTCGGTCCAGGTGGCCAGGTCCTCGTCGGTGATCTTCGCGAAGAGCACCGGCGGCACCGTGAACGGCGTTCCGGCCGGCACCGCGTCCAGCGCCCGGGCCGCGTCCGCGTCCACCCAGGTGGCGGTGCGCGCCGGGGCGTCGGCCGGCAGCGCGAAGGCCTCGCGCATCGCCTGCGCCGCCGCCGGGATGAACGGCTCGGAGACCACCGCGTACAGGTGGATGAGGTTCATCGCGGTGCGCAGCGTCAGCGCCGCCGCCTCCGGGTCGGTCTTCACCTGCAGCCAGGGCGCCTTCTCGTCCAGGTAGGCGTTGCCCGCGCTCCACAGGGTGCGCAGGCTCTGCGCCGCCTTGCGGAAGTTGAGCGCCTCCAGCTGCGCCTCGTAGTCGGCCAGCAGCTCGGCGATCTGCGCGCCCAGGCGCTCCTCGGCCTCGCCCGCCGGGTGCCCGGCCGGCACGTCGTCGCCGAACCGCTTGCGGCTGAACGACAGCACCCGGTTGACGAAGTTGCCGAGGGTGTCGGCGAGGTCCTTGTTGACCACCGAGGAGAAGAGGTCCCAGGTGAAGCTGGAGTCGTCGGACTCGGGGGCGTGCGCCATCAGGAAGTAGCGCCAGTAGTCGGCCGGCAGCAGCTCCAGGGCGACGTCGGTGAAGATGCCGCGCTTCTGGCTGGTGGAGAACTTCCCGCCGTAGTACGTCAGCCAGTTGAAGGCCTTGACGTAGTCGACCTTCTTCCACGGCTTGCGCGAGCCGAGGATGGTCGCCGGGAACATCACGGTGTGGAACGGGACGTTGTCCTTGGCCATGAACTCGGTGTAGCGGACGGTCTCGTCGGCCTCGTACCACCAGGACTTCCAGTCCCGCAGCTCGCCGGCCGGCGCCGCGTCCGCCCACTCCTTCGTCGCCCCGATGTACTCGATCGGCGCGTCGAACCAGACGTAGAAGACCTTGCCGGCGGCCGCCAGCTCGGGCCAGACGTCGGCCGGCACCGGTACGCCCCACTCCAGGTCACGGGTGATCGCGCGGTCCTGCAGGCCCTCGGTCAGCCACTTGCGGGCGATCGAGGAGGCCAGCACCGGCCACTCGTCGGCGTGCGCGGCGACCCAGTCCTCGACCTGTCCGGTCAGCTTCGACTGGAGCAGGAACAGGTGCGAGGTCTCCCGCACCTCCAGGTCCGCGCTGCCGCTGATCGCCGAGCGCGGCTCCAGCAGGTCCGTCGGGTCCAGCACGCGGGTGCAGTTCTCGCACTGGTCGCCGCGCGCCTTGTCGTAGCCGCAGTGCGGGCAGGTGCCGACGATGTACCGGTCCGGCAGGAAGCGGCCGTCCGCGTTGGAGTACACCTGGCGGATCGCCCGCTCCTCGATGAACCCGTTGGCGTGCAGCTCGCGGGCGATCTCCTGGGTGATCTCCCGGTTCTGCGGGGAGGAGCTGCGGCCGAAGTAGTCGAACGACAGCCGGAAGCCGTCGTAGACCGCCTTCTGCTGCCCGTGCGCCCGCGCGCAGAACTCCGCGACCGGCAGTCCGGCCTCCTGCGCGGCCAGCTCGGCCGGCGTCCCGTGCTCGTCGGTCGCACAGATGTAGAGCACCTCGTGCCCGCGCTGGCGCAGGTACCGCGAGTAGACGTCCGCCGGCAGCATGGACCCGACCATGTTGCCCAGGTGCTTGATCCCGTTGATGTAGGGGAGGGCGCTGGTGATCAGGTGCCGAGCCATCCTCGGATGCTCCGATTTCTCCCGCACGCACCCCTGTCCCGGAGTGCCGTGACGGGCGCAGGGTCTGGGCGGCGAGGGGATCCGGGCACAGGCGTCGCCTCCCGGGCTGCCGGCCAGAGCGACGTTCCACTGTGGGCCCCTCAATCCTATCGAAGCCCGCCCTTCCCCCTCGCGCCCATTTCCCCGGGTGGCTAGGGGGCGACGAAGTGGTCGAACTCGCCGGCCTTCACGCCGAGGACGAAGGCGGCCCACTTGCGGGGGGTGGTGCGGACGATGACGGCGTCGTTCCGGGGGTCGCGGATCTCGACCATGCCGTCGACGGTGCGGATCTCCAGGGCGTCGTCGCCCTCGCCGCCGGGGGCGGCCTTCTGCCAGGTGTCCATGGAGGGGTGGGCTCCTTCGGGGTAGGGGGTCGGGTGCGGAGGGCGGAACGGTGCGGTCAGGCGGGGGTGGAGCGGTCGAACTCGCCGCGCTTGACGCCTGCGATCCAGCGCGCGAACCTCTCGGGGGTGGTGGTGATGACCGTGTCGGGGGCGTCGGATTCGCGGATCTCGATGTGGCCGCCGGCGGTGCGCACCTCGACGCACTGGTTGCTGTTGCCGCTTATGGAGGACTTCTGCCAGTCGGTCATCGGGGTGGCCAGCCTTTCAGGTCCGTCATGATGCGCCGGATGAAGCCGCGGGACTCCTCGGGGCTCAGGGCCAGGGAGCCGGATTCGGCCACGATGGCGCGGTAGGACGCCAGGTCCGCTTCGGAGTCGATGAACTGCGGCCCCTGGGTCAGGTCGATCTGCACGGTGTCGAGTTCGGGGACCGGCCCGTGGGCGAGGAAGAGGTCCTCGCCCGAGCCCGGATAGGTGTCGACGCTGAAGGGGATCGCGCGGACGGTGACCCCGGGGCGCTCGGCGTCGTCGAGCAGGCTCGCGAGCTGTTCCCGGAGGACGGCGGGACCGCCGAACTGCATCCGGAGCGCCGCCTCGTGTATGAACGCGGTGAACGGCCTTCCGGCGGCGAGGACCTGCTGGCGCTCCGTGCGGAAGGCGGCCCGGACGTCGGCGTCGTGGCGCGGCAGCGGCGGACGCAGCCGGGCGAACATCGCGGCGGCGTACCGGCTGGTCTGGAGCAGGCCCGGGATCGAGGTGGTGTTCAGGACGAGCAGCGACTCCGCGTGGTGTTCGAGCTCGGCGATGTCGAGCATCCCGGTGGGGACCCGGCCGCGGAAGTGGTGCCACCACTGCTTGCCGCGGTCCTGGGTCATCAGGGTCAGGGCCTCGATGAGCGGGAGGTTCGCGCACCGGCAGGCCGAGGCCCAGGACCGCAGGCGGTCGGCGCTGATGCCCGACTTCCCGTTCTCCATCTGGGAGATCTTGGGGACGTCGGTGCCCAGCGCGGCCGCCATGGCCTTGGGGGTCATGCCCGCGTGCTCGCGCAGCCTGCGCAGTTCCGAGCCGAGTCGTTGCTGGCGCACGCTGGGCGACAGGCGTGGTGGCATGCGCGTCTCTCCTCGCTCGGTGCCTTCGGTGCAGTTTGCCGCCCCGTGGACACCGGGTCCACCGAGTAGCCCGATGGGGTGAAGTGCACCAGGAGCAGTAGCAACTGTTGCCCCTGGACCCTAGCGTCGTCGCTGCAGGGCCGGCCTGCTGCGGGTAGCCCACCTCCCCCTCAACCGGACTGGAGACAGTCGATGGTGCTTGCCCTCCTGCGTCCGCCCGACCGCGATCCCGGCAGAGGGTTCCGGCCCGGCCCCCGCCCGCCGGCCGTGGCTCGAACGTGTGGGCGGGGGCTTGACCCGGTCGCCACTTCGGCCGATGACTGGGGTGTGGAACTCATCCGGGTGTGCGGCGAGGCGGTCCGGGCCGTGGCGGCGGTCGATCGCTGATGGCCGTGGTGTTGCTGACGGGCCTGCTGGTGTCGGTGGTCTTCGTCGGAGTGGTGGCGCAGATCATCGCGACCCGTCAGCCGCGGGAACGGCGCACGGGCAAACGGGACTTGGCGCCCCGCAAGGACGCCTAGCGCTCAGCCGGCGGCCAGCCGCCGCCGCAGGCGGGCGCGCGCGTCGGGCCACTCGTCGCGCAGCATCGAGAAGTACGCGGTGTCCCGCCAGACGCCACTGGCCCGCCGCTTCTCCCGGCGGTGGACGCCCTCGAACCGCGCGCCCAGCCGCAGGATCGCGTTGCGCGAACGCTCGTTGAGCGCGTCGGTCTTCCAGAACACCCGACCCATGCCCAACTCCTCGAAAGCGTGGACGAGGAGCAGCAGCTTCGCCTCGGTGTTGACGGCGCTGCGCCACACCGAGCGGGCGTACCAGGTGCCGCCGATCTCGACGAGCTCGTCCTCCGCGCTGAACGCGTAGTACCCGGTGATGCCGACGGCCCGGCCGGACGCGAGGTCGATCACGGCGAACTTCACGGCGTTCCCGGCCGCCGTCTCGGCGAGCCGGACGTCGAGGATCGCCCCCAGCTCCTCCTCCGTGGTGGGCGCGTTGAACGGGATCCACCGCCACACCTCGGGGTCCGGGCCGACGGTGGCCCACAGGTCGGACAGGTGGCGGCGGTCCAGCGGCTCCAGCCGGATGTGGCGGCCGGCGAGGGTGACGGGGACGGGCGGCTTCGCGGTCATGATCGGAGACGGTAGCCCGGGAATGCACTAGAGGCAATGGGTTTTTGATCTAGTACAAAAGTCCGGAGGCGGCGAAAAGCCCCGCGGGTCCGCCCGCGGGGCCTTTCGGTGCGAGGGGCCGGCCGGCCTACAGGAACGAGTTGATCTGGATCGTCTCGGTCCGGCCCGGGCCGACGCCGATGGCGGAGATCGGGGCGCCCGACATCTCCTCCAGCGCCTTCACGTACGCCTGGGCGTTCTTCGGCAGCTCCTCGAAGGTCTTCGCCTTGCTGATGTCCTCGCTCCAGCCCGGCAGCGTCTCGTAGACCGGCTTGGCGTGGTGGAAGTCGGACTGGTTGTACGGCAGCTCCTCGACCCGGCGGCCGTCGATCTCGTACGCCACGCAGACCGGGATCTGCTCCCAGCCGGTGAGCACGTCGAGCTTGGTGAGGAAGAAGTCGGTGAGGCCGTTGACCCGGGTCGCGTAGCGCGCGATCACCGCGTCGAACCAGCCGCAGCGGCGGTCGCGGCCGGTGGTGACGCCGCGCTCGCCGCCGATGCGGCGCAGCGCCTCGCCGTCCTCGTCGAGCAGCTCGGTCGGGAACGGGCCGGAGCCGACGCGGGTGGTGTAGGCCTTCAGGATGCCGATGACCCGGTCGATCTTGGTGGGGCCGATGCCGGAGCCGGTGCAGGCGCCGCCCGAGGTGGGGTTGCTGGAGGTGACGAACGGGTACGTGCCGTGGTCGACGTCCAGCAGGGTGCCCTGGCCGCCTTCCAGCAGGACGACCTTGCCGGCCTTCAGCGCCTCGTCCAGCACCAGGGTGGTGTCGGCCAGGAACGGCTTGATCTTGTCCGCGTAGCCCAGGTACTCCTCCAGCACCAGGTCGGCGGGGATGGCGCGGCGGTTGTACAGCTTGACCAGCAGCTGGTTCTTGTCGTGCAGCGCCGCCTCGATCTTCTGGCGGAGGATCGACTCGTCGAAGAGGTCCTGGACCCGGATGCCGACGCGGTTGATCTTGTCCGCGTAGGTCGGGCCGATGCCGCGGCCGGTGGTGCCGATCCGGCGCTTGCCGAGGAAGCGCTCGGTGACCTTGTCCAGGGTGCGGTGGTACGGCGTGATCAGGTGGGCGTTGCCCGAGACCAGCAGCTTGGAGGTGTCGATGCCGCGCTCGTTCAGGCCGTTGAGCTCGGAGAGCAGCACGCCCGGGTCGATGACGACGCCGTTGCCGATCACCGGCGTCACGTTCGGGCTGAGGATGCCGGAAGGCAGCAGGTGCAGCGCGTACTTCTGGTCGCCGATGACCACCGTGTGACCGGCGTTGTTGCCGCCCTGGTAGCGGACGACGTAGTCGACGGAGCCGCCGAGGAGGTCGGTCGCCTTCCCCTTGCCCTCGTCTCCCCACTGAGCGCCAACGAGCACGAGTGCCGGCACAGGCGTACACCCCTTCCGGTTGGGGCATCCTGCGTAGGCCGCAGTCTGCCCCGAGATAGACGAAGCCCCTGGCGCAATAGCGCAAGGGGCTCTTGCACCGAGAGATTACCTGAGGAAGGACCGGTTGTGTCGTCCCTGTCCACGCCTGCAACCGGCGGCCCGGAGCCGCTCCTCCTGCTCCTCGACCCGGCGGCCCGGCAGTCCGACGGCGAGTCGGTGCGGATCGCCAAGGACGTTCTCTCCGGTGGGGCGGACGTCAAGGTGGCCTATCCGGAGACGCCTTCCGAGCTTGACCGGGTGCTTTCGCACCGCGGTCGGAGGCGACCGGTGGTGATCGGTTCCGATCTCGCGCTCCAGCGGGTGCTCCAGGCCCTGTACCGCCAACGTGAGCTGGGGACGGACCCGGTGGGCCTGGTGCCGGTCGGCCGTCCGGAGGAGGTCGCGGCGGCCCGCGGACTGGGCGTGCCGGCGGCCCCGGTGGCGGCCGCGCGGGCGGTGCTGGCGGGGGCGGCGCGGAAGCTGGACCTGCTGGTGGACGACGGCGGAGGGGTGGCGCTCGGCGGGGTGCGGATCTCGGGGAGCGGAGTGCGGCGCCCGGTCGGCCGTCCGAGCGGCTGGCGTTCGCTATGGGCGAAACTGGCTGCGGCCGAGCAGGGGACCGTACTCACCCCGGAGCGCACCGGTCCGGTCCGGGGCGAGCCGGGCCCGGAGGGGCCGAGCTCCCGGCTGCGGGTCGAGGCGGACGGCCGGCTGCTCGCCGACGTGCACCGGCCGGTCCGGGTGGTCCAGGTGACCCTGCCCTCCGGCGACGCGGCCGGCGAGGGCGTGATGGAGATCGTGGTCCGCGCCCCCGGCGCCCTGCTCCGGGCCCGGGCGGCCAGCGTCTCGGTGGCCGGGCGGGGCTTCGGGTACGAGGCGGACGGCCACCCGGTCGGCCCGGTCCGGGCCCGCACCTGGACCGTCCACCCGGGGTGCTGGGGCCTGCTGCTGCCCGCCGTCCGGCCGCCCCGCGCCGACGGCGGCCCCGGGTGAGCAGGCTCACGTTGGACGAACGGCGGACGAACGCCGGGCGAAGCGCCGTACGCGCCCGGAGCGGGCCAACGGGCGCGAGCCGCAAGGCCGGGCGGGTTCGCCGACCGTTCCGGGACGCCGAAATCCGCCTCGGGTAAGGGGTTTTGTCTACGCGCGTTACCGGGCCGTGCCCGGTCGCCTCAGGCCGCCCGGGTGCCCGGAGGGCGGATCGGCTGGCCTAGACTCGAAGGCGTGCCACGTGGTGACGGAAGACTCAACCACGATCTTCTTCCCGGCGAGAAAGGCCCCCAGGACGCTTGCGGCGTCTTCGGTGTCTGGGCTCCCGGCGAGGAGGTCGCCAAGCTCACGTTCTTCGGCCTTTACGCCCTGCAGCACCGCGGTCAGGAATCCGCGGGCATCGCAGTGAGCAACGGCTCCCAGATTCTCGTCTTCAAGGACATGGGACTCGTCTCCCAGGTCTTCGACGAGGCCTCGCTGGGGTCGTTGCACGGGCATATCGCCGTCGGACACGCCCGCTACTCGACCACCGGTTCCTCGGTCTGGGAGAACGCCCAGCCGACCTTCCGGGCGACCGTGCACGGCTCGCTGGCCCTCGGTCACAACGGAAACCTGGTGAACACCGCCGAACTGGCGGCCATGGTCGCCGAACTCCCCGGCGAGGAGCACGTCTCCCGCTCCGGGAGGACGGCCGCGACCAATGACACCGACCTGGTGACGGCGCTGCTCGCCGGCCACCCGGACCTCTCCATCGAGGAGACGGCCAAGGTCGTCCTGCCCAAGGTCAAGGGCGCCTTCTCGCTCGTCTTCATGGACGAGAACACGCTCTACGCCGCCCGCGACCCGCAGGGCATCCGCCCGCTGGTGCTGGGCCGGCTGGAGCGCGGCTGGGTGGTCGCCTCCGAGACGGCGGCGCTGGACATCTGCGGCGCCTCCTTCATCCGCGAGGTCGAGCCCGGCGAGCTGATCGCCATCGACGAGAACGGCATGCGCACCTCGCGGTTCGCCGAGGCCAAGCCCAAGGGCTGCGTCTTCGAGTACGTCTACCTGGCCCGCCCGGACACCACCATCGCCGGCCGCAACGTCCACCTCTCCCGCGTGGAGATGGGCCGCCGGCTGGCGAAGGAGGCCCCGGCCGAGGCCGACCTGGTGATCGCGACGCCCGAGTCCGGCACCCCGGCCGCCATCGGCTACGCCGAGGCCAGCGGGATCCCGTACGGCTCCGGCCTGGTGAAGAACGCCTACGTGGGCCGCACCTTCATCCAGCCCAGCCAGACCATCCGCCAGCTCGGCATCCGGCTCAAGCTCAACCCGCTGCGCGAGGTCATCCAGGGCAAGCGCCTGGTCGTGGTCGACGACTCGATCGTCCGCGGCAACACCCAGCGCGCCCTGGTGAAGATGCTCCGCGAGGCCGGCGCCGCCGAGGTCCACATCCGGATCTCCTCGCCGCCGGTGAAGTGGCCGTGCTTCTTCGGCATCGACTTCGCCACCCGCGCGGAGCTGATCGCCAACGGCATGACCATCGAGGAGATCGGCCGCACCCTCGGCGCGGACTCGCTCTCCTACATCTCGATCGACGGCATGATCGAGGCCACCAAGCAGCCGAAGGACCGGCTCTGCCGGGCCTGCTTCGACGGTGAGTACCCGATGGAGCTGCCGGACCCCGCGCTGCTCGGCAAGCTCCTGCTGGAGGCCGAGATCAAGGGCGGCCAGCAGGCCCCCGCGGTCCGCGGCAAGCCGACCAGCGGCAGCGACCTGGACGGCGTCCAGTCGCTGCTCGGCGGGGCGGGCGCGGCCGACGCGCTGCGCCGCCCGTAACGACGAACCCCGGTGGGGTCCCGCACCCGGGGCCCCACCGCCGTTCCAACCCCCACCACAGACCCGAAAGGGCCGCACAGCAGTGACTACCGACCAGAACGGCGCCACCTACGCCGCCGCCGGCGTGGACATCGAGGCGGGCGACCGCGCCGTCGAGCTCATGAAGCAGTGGGTGAAGAAGGCCAACCGCCCCGAGGTGGTCGGCGGTCTCGGCGGCTTCGCCGGCCTCTTCGACGTCTCCGCCTTCAAGAACTACGAGCGGCCGCTGCTGGCCTCGGCCACCGACGGCGTGGGGACCAAGGTGGCCATCGCGGCCGCCATGGACAAGCACGACACCATCGGCCACGACCTGGTCGGCATGGTCGTCGACGACATCGTGGTGTGCGGCGCCGAGCCGCTGTTCATGACCGACTACATCTGCGTCGGCAAGGTCGTCCCGGAGCGGGTCGCCGCGATCGTCAAGGGCATCGCCGAGGGCTGTGCGCTGGCCGGCTGCGCCCTGGTCGGCGGCGAGACCGCCGAGCACCCGGGCCTGCTCGGGCCGGACGAGTACGACGTCGCGGGCGCCGGCACCGGCGTGGTCGAGGCGGACGCGCTGCTGGGCGCCGAGCGCGTCCGGGCCGGCGACGTGGTGATCGCGATGGCCGCCTCCGGCCTGCACTCCAACGGCTACTCGCTGGTCCGCCACGTGCTGCTGAACCAGGCCGGCTGGAAGCTGGACCGCAAGGTCGAGGAGTTCGGCCGCACGCTCGGCGAGGAGCTGCTGGAGCCGACCCGGATCTACTCGCTGGACTGCCTGGCGCTGATCCGGGCCACCGAGGTGCACGCCTTCTCGCACGTCACCGGCGGCGGCCTGGCGGCCAACCTGGCCCGGGTGATCCCGGACGGCCTGCACGCCCGCCTGGACCGCGGCACCTGGACCCCGCTGCCGGTCTTCCGGACCGTCGCCGAGGTCGGCAAGGTGGCCACCCTGGAGATCGAGAAGACGCTCAACATGGGCGTCGGCATGGTCGCGGTCGTCCCGCCGCACTCGGTGGACGCCGTGCTGGCGGTCCTGGAGGACCGCGGTGTGGAGTCCTGGGTGCTGGGCGACATCGTCGAGCGCTCCGCCGAGCACGACGGCGGCGCGGCCCTCTACAACGCCTACGAGGGCTTCACGGGCTGAGCCCGGCCGATGAACGGCGAAGGCCCCTCCGGCACGGCCGGAGGGGCCTTCCGCGTTCCGTCCGGATGCGGGCCGGCGGGTGCGGGAACGCCGAAGACCGGCCCGGTGCGCTGGGCACCGAGGCCGGTCAGGTCAGACTGGGAGACTACGCGCGACGGCGGGCCTGGGAGGGCCCGGTACCCGACTCGGTGTCGTCGTCCTCGCCGTCATCGGCGTAACGAGCCGCGTACTCCGCGTACGGGTCGTCGTCCTCGTCCTCTTCGATCGGCTCCGGCTCGATCGGGGAGGTGGAGGGCGATACGCCCAGCTCGCTGGAGAGACGATTGGCGTCGAACCCGCCGCTGTTGTACTTCAGCTCGCGGGCGACCTTCGTCTGCTTGGCCTTGGCCCGGCCGCGCCCCATGGGTCGACCCCCTCAACGATGGGGCTCACGGCCCCGAGTCTGACACGTGTTCATGATCAAGAGCGGCCTGCCCGAATGGGGAGAACCGTCCCTTGGAGCATTAACGGTACCTGTTTCTGCCGCTGGACGGTACGTCGTCAGTGTGACGTGGCGCGCACCAGCCGCACCCACGACCAGGTCGTCCCAGGTCAAGGGAGGTTTTGCGGCTTTCTGCACGCTGTCCGGAGGTGTCTCAGGTCCGTTGTTTCCTCACCGATTATCCCCCCAAGGGGGACCTTGGATCACCCGATCGGGCGCAGAAGTGAGAATCCGGTTCCACATTGTGATGCGCGGGGGACGGATGTGGACGCCCCCCGCGCATCACCGGTCGGTCCCGGCCCGGCCGGACCGGAATCAGCCGCGGCGGGCGCCCGGCAGCAGCACCGAGCGCAGCGCGCTGATCTCGCGCATGCGCTTCTCCGCGAGGCGGTCGGCGGCGACGGCCGGCGGCACGCCGTCGGAGGCGGCCCGGGTGAAGATCTCCAGGGTGGTGTCGAAGATCCTCGTGGCCTTGTTCTTGGCGCGCTCGAAGTTGAAGCCGTCGATCTCGTCGGCGACCTGGATGACGCCGCCGGAGTTCACCAGGTAGTCCGGGGCGTAGAGCAGGCCGCGGTCGGCGAGGTCCTTCTCGACGCCCGGGTGGGCCAGCTGGTTGTTGGCGGCGCCGCAGACGATGGCGGTGCCGGCCTCGCCCAGCGCGGCGACCGTGTCGTCGGTGAGCGCGCCGCCGAGCGCACAGGGGGCGTAGACGTCCAGCTTGGCCTGGAGCAGCGCGGCGGTGTCGGCGACCACCTCCACCTCCGGGTGGGCGGCCCGCACGCGGTTGACCGCGGCCTCGGAGACGTCGGTGACGACGACGGTGGCGCCGTCCGCGACCAGGTGGCCGACCAGGTAGTGGCCGACCTTGCCGACGCCGGCCACGCCGACCCGCTTGCCGCGCAGGGTGGGCTGGCCCCAGCGGGCCTGGGCGGAGGCGCGCATGCCCTGGAAGACGCCGAAGGCGGTCAGGATGGACGAGTCGCCGGCGCCGCCGTGCTCGGGCGAGCGGCCGGTGACGAACTCGGTCTCGCGCGCGATGACGTCCATGTCCTGGACGTAGGTGCCCACGTCGCAGGCGGTGATGTAGCGGCCGCGCAGCGACTCGACGAAGCGGCCGTAGGCCCGCAGCATCGCCTCGTTCTTGTCCTTGTTCGGGTCGCCGATGATGACGGCCTTGCCGCCGCCGAGGTCGAGGCCGGCCAGCGCGTTCTTGTAGGACATGCCGCGGGAGAGGTTGAGCGCGTCCTCCAGCGCCGCCTCCTCGGAGGCGTACGGGAAGAAGCGGGTGCCGCCGAGGGCGGGGCCCAGGGCGGTGGAGTGGATGGCGATGATCGCCTTCAGGCCGGAGGAACGGTCGTGGCACAGGACGACCTGCTCGTGGCCGTCGCCGGTGGCGCCGTCCTGGGGGTTGCCGAAGATCCTGCCGAGCACGCCGGGTGCGGAGTGCGTGGGGGCGGCGGTCTGTACGTCGGTCACTGTGGTGACTCCAGTAATCGAGGCCCGCTTGCTGTGGTGCGGGCGCCTAGGGCGAAGCGTAGCCCCGAGGGCCGTGCCGGTCCGCCCCCTTGGCGAAGCTCGACCGGGTTGTCCGAGGGGTGAGACGGGAGTGGTTCCCAGCAGCCCGTTCGTGCTCCGCGGGTGCGTCCGCGAACGGGGCCGCCGCCCGGCGCCCGCCGGGTGGCGGCCGCCGGGCACTCCCGGGCGGCGGGGGGTGCGTGCGACGATGCAGGACGTGACCGTCGTCCGTACCTCCGTGCTGCCGCCCTACGCCGCGCACCTGCGGGTCTACGAGCCGCTGGCCGCCTACCCGGAACCCGAGCGGGCGCACTGGCAGGCCTACGCGGCGGAGCACGGCCCGGACGCGCCGGAGGCGGGCCGTTCGGTGGCCGCGGCGGCGCTGGCGGAGCAGCGCACCGCGCTGGCCGAGCTGGTCGGCCGCACCCCGCGGGCGCTGCCGGAGCGGGAGAGCGAGCGCGCCTTCGTCCGGCTCGTGGACGGGGTGCTCTACATCTGCCCGTGGGCGACCAGGCTGCGCAGCTGGCAGGCGCTGGAGGAGCTGCGGGCCGGGGCGCCGGTGGCGCTGGTGGACACCGCGCTGCCGCCGGCCACCCGGGCGGAGGCGGAGGCGGACCGGGAGCGCTGGCGGGCGGAGCACCCGGACGCCCGGCCGTGGATCCTCACCAGCCGGTGGGAGGTGCCGGTGCGGTGGTTTCTTCCGTTCGGGGACGAGGATCGATGCTTCGTTCCCGCAGGGACGGGGGAGAAGGGGGAGGAGGGAGTCCGGGGGGACCGGGCGTCGTTGTTCTATCTGACGCCGATGGCGCAGGCGCGCCGCCGGGTGGCCCGGGCGTACCGGGCGTTGCGCGAGGCGGTGCCGGAAGGGGAGCTGGTGCGGGGGGCGGAGCAGGTCGGGCGGTGGCTGGAGGAGTTCCATCCGCGGTCGCTGGTGGAGCTGGACTACGGGGGGCTGGTGCATCTGCTGGGGCCGGAGCGGCTCGTGGCGGACCATTCGGCCGGGGAGCTGGAGGACGGGCTGCGCGCGATGCGGGCGGGGGACAAGGCGGAGGCGGTGCGCGCCTACGAGGGGCTGCTGGTGCGCTGGCGGAGGGTGCTGGCACTGCGCCACGCGAACTGAGCCGGGCGGGCCGGGTGCGGCGGCCCGAGGGCGGCCCGAGGGCGGGCCGAGGACGGGCTGAGGGGGCGTCACCGCTGGCCGGGCCAGGTGTCGGTGGTACTTGTAAGACTGTTGGAGGCCTGTGGCCTGAGTCATATGACCAAGGTCCTGGTTCGGGTCAATAGCTGTCGAACGTGACACTACTCACTGTTGACGCGAACTCACCCCTATGTGCAAAAATGGGACAACCAGCCCAAGTTCACGTGAGCGTGCCCACTTTTGGGTGGTTCTGGAGTCGATGCGTGCTTTGCGGGGAAACAGCGGGTCTGGTCCCCTCGTAACCTAATGTCACTATAGGGTGACCGCCCGTTATGGGGTGGTCCATCGCCATCCGTCGGGCTTGAACCCGTGAGGGGTCAATTTTGGCGGTTTGGTCGATAGGGCTGGACGGATGGTGTAGTTGTAGACACCAGGACAAGCCGTTCGTCCTATAACCGACTCGGCCCGTCTATGCCATTTCGGGCATCGCGGGCCAAGGTGCAGAATTTGAAGGATAGAACCGCCCTGGTTCGGTTCTCCGAGGAGGCCGCTCATGACCGCTCGTACCCCCGATGCCGAGCCCCTGCTGACTCCGGCAGAGGTCGCCACCATGTTCCGTGTGGATCCCAAGACCGTGACCCGCTGGGCTAAGGCCGGCAAGCTCACGTCGATCCGCACCCTGGGCGGCCACCGCCGTTACCGTGAGGCGGAGGTGCGCGCCCTGCTGGCCGGTATTCCGGCCCAGCGAACCGAGGCCTGACGGGCCGAACGCTCAAGGCTCTTTCGAAGGGGCTGCTTACCGGACTCCGCCGGGTCCGGTAAGCAGCCCCTTTGCTTTGTCCCGGGGCCTTCTGCGGGCCTTCTCCGGGGCCTTCTGCGGGGCCTTCCGCAGGGCTTGTCGCGGGGCTTGTCGCGGGCTCGTTCCGGACCTTGTCCGGGCCGTCCGCGGAGTTCGTCTACAGGCTTGTCGTACTCGCGCGATCCGCCCGGAATGTTGAACTCCGGATAACGATTTGAGGGGGAAGAGGTGGGGGGGATTTACTGTGAATAGCAGTACAATTTTACATATTAAATTAAGCCCTTCCGGGAAGGGCCCCCGAACGGCCGGTTCCCGGGAAACGCGGGTGACGACCATCACACGCATAGTCACTTGTGGTCTAGACCTAGTCCGGGTAAAAGAGGTGGCCCGGCAAACGCGAGAGGCCCGGAACCAAACGGTTCCGGGCCTCTCGACTACGGCGATCCCGACGGGACTTGAACCCGCGACCTCCACCTTGACAGGGTGGCGAGCTAACCAACTGCTCCACGGGACCAGAGTGTTCCTGATCCGTCCGCTCCGCTTTCCTTTCGGGCCGCGCTGCGAACAAGACAGATCGTAGCCCATGTGGGGCCCCCAGGTCGAACCGGCTCCCGAGGGCCCCCGGCGCAGCTCAGAGCGTGGCCCGGGCCGCCTCCATCGCCTTGGCGATCCGCTTCTCCGAGACCGGCGAGGGCGTGCCCAGCGACTGGGCGAAGAAGCTGACCCGCAGCTCCTCGATCATCCAGCGGACCGCCCGCACCTCGGGCGAGGGCTGCCGCCCGGGCGGCACGGCCGCCAGCAGCTCCCCGTAGGCCTGCTGGACCTGCTGCACCTTCAGCAGCTGCTGGGCGTCCCGCTGCGGGTGGTTGGGCAGCGCCTCCAGCCGGCGGTCCACCGCCAGCAGGTAGCGCTTGAGGTCCGGCAGCCGCTGCCAGCCGGTCGCGGTGACGAAGCCCGGGTGCACCAGCGAGGCCAGGTGCAGCCGGACGTCGTTCACCGCGTTCAGCAGCACCGGGCTGCTCACCGACTTCAGCCGGGTCGAGGCCTTGTGGAAGGCGATCAGCGCGGTGGCCGTCTTCAGCGTGGTGTCCGCCGAGAGGTCGTACAGGTCGGCCCGGACCTTGTCCCGCAGCGCGGCGAAGGCCGGCTCGTCCCAGGCCGGGCCACCGGCCAGGGTCATCAGCCGGTCCGCGGCGCAGGCCACCACGTCCTCGAACAGTGCCGGGATCGAGCCGTGCGGGTTGTAGGACAGCGCGAGCTTGGCCTGGTTGCCCAGCCGGCCCTGGATCGACTTGGCGGGCGAGGTGGTGGAGAGCATCAGCAGCCGCCGGGTGCCCTCCCACATCGCCCTCTCCTGCGCCTCCGGGGTGTCGAACAGCCGGATGCCGACCGTCTCCCCCTCGTCCACCAGCGCCGGGTAGGCGCGCAGCGCGTGGCCGCGGGAGCGCTGCTCGAAGGTGCGCTGCAGCACCGGCAGGTCCTCCGGCCAGGCGGTCAGCCCGGACCGCTCGATGCCCCGGCCGGAGGCGGCCGAGGAGAGCGTCTCCTTGAGCTTCGGGTTGAGCCGCTGCCGCAGCTCCTCCAGGTCCTTGGACTCGGCGAGCCTCTTGCGGCCGTCCACGACCCGGAAGGTCACCTTGAGGTGCTCCGGGACCCGTTCCCCGTCCCAGGCCTCCGGAGGCACGGTGACGGCCGTCAGCCGCTTCAGGGCGTGCTCCAGGGCCGGGAGCAGCGGTTCCTGGCGCTCCTGGTGGTCCCTCAGCCCGCGCAGCGCGGCGCGGGCGAAGTCCGGGGCGGGCACGAAGTTGCGCCGCACCGCCTTCGGCAGGGACTTGATCCAGGCGGTGACCAGCTCCTCGCGCAGGCCCGGGATCTGCCAGTCGAAGCCCTCCGCGGTGACCTGGTTGAGGACCGGCAGCGGGATGTGCACGGTCACGCCGTCCGCGTCGCTGCCCGGCTCGAACTGGTAGGTGAGCTGGAAGCGGAGCGCGCCCTGCTGCCAGTGGTCGGGGTAGTCGGCCTCGGTGACGCCGTCGGCGGCGTCGTTGATCAGCATCGACTTCTCGAAGTTGAGCAGGTCGGGCTGGTCCCGGCGGGCCTGCTTCCACCAGGAGTCGAAGTGCCGGGTGGAGACGATGTCGTCGGGCAGCCGTCCGTCGTAGAACTCGAACAGGGTCTGGTCGTCGACCAGGATGTCCCGGCGGCGGGCCCGGTTCTCCAGCTCCTCGACCTCGCTGAGCAGCTTGCGGTTCTCGGCGAAGAAGCGGTGGTGGGTCTCCCAGTCGCCCTCGACCAGGGCGTTGCGGATGAACAGCTCGCGGCAGAGCTCCGGGTCGATCCGGCCGTAGTTGACCTTCCGCTGGGAGACCACCGGCACCCCGTAGAGGGTGACCTTCTCGTAGGCCAGGACGGCCCCGGCCTTCTTCTCCCAGTGCGGCTCGCTGTAGCTGCGCTTCACCAGGTGGCCGGCCAGCGGCTCGACCCACTCGGGCTCGATCTTCGCGTTGATCCGGGCCCAGAGCCGGGAGGTCTCCACCAGCTCGGCGGACATCACCCAGCGCGGCGGCTTCTTGAACAGGCCCGAGCCGGGGAAGACCGCGAACCGGGCGCCGCGCGCACCGCCGTACTCGCGCTTCTCGACGTCGTACAGGCCGAGGTGGGAGAGCAGGCCGGCCAGCAGCGACTGGTGGATCCGGTCGGCGTCCGGCTCGGCGTCGTCGTGCGCCTCCTCGATGGTGACGCCGAGCTGCTTGGCGACCGTGCGCAGCTGGGAGTAGATGTCCTGCCACTCCCGTATCCGCAGGTAGTTGAGGAACTCGGCCTTGCACATCCGGCGGAACGCGGAGGAGGAGAGCTCGCGCTGCTGCTCCCGCACGTAGCGCCACATCGACAGGAAGGAGAGGAAGTCGGAGGTCTCCGAGGTGAACCGGCGGTGCCGCTCGTCGGCCGCCTGGCGCTTCTCGGCGGGGCGCTCGCGCGGGTCCTGGATGGACAGCGCGGCGGCGATCACCATGACGTCGCGCACGCAGCCGTTCCTGTCGGCCTCCAGGACCATCCGGGCCATCCGCGGGTCCACCGGGAGCTGGGCCAGCTTGCGGCCGAGCGGGGTGAGCCGCTTGCGGACGTCCTTCTCCTCCGGGTCGAGCGCGCCCAGCTCGTGCAGGAGGTTGACGCCGTCCTTGATGTTGCGGGAGTCCGGCGGGTCCAGGAACGGGAAGGCGGCGATGTCGCCGAGGCCGGCGGCGGTCATCTGGAGGATGACCGAGGCCAGGTTGGTGCGCAGGATCTCGGCGTCGGTGAACTCGGGGCGGGAGAGGAAGTCCTCCTCCGAGTAGAGCCGGATGCAGATGCCGTCCGAGGTGCGGCCGCAGCGGCCCTTGCGCTGGTTGGCGCTGGCCTGGCTGATCGCCTCGATCGGCAGCCGCTGGACCTTGGTGCGGTGGCTGTAGCGGGAGATCCGGGCGGTGCCGGGGTCGATCACGTACTTGATGCCGGGGACGGTGAGGCTGGTCTCGGCGACGTTGGTGGCCAGCACGATCCGGCGGGAGTTCGAGCGCTGGAAGACCTTGTGCTGCTCGGCGGAGCTCAGCCGGGCGTAGAGCGGCAGGATCTCGGTGCTCCTGAGCTTGAGCCTGGTGAGCGCGTCGGCGGTGTCCCGGATCTCGCGCTCGCCGGAGAGGAAGACCAGGATGTCGCCCGGGCCCTCGGCCTGGAGCTCCTCGGCGGCCTCGCAGATCGCCTGGATCTGGTCGCGGTCGCGGTCCGCCTCGTCGGCGTCGCCGTCCTCGTCGTTCTCGTCCACGATCGGGCGGTAGCGGACCTCGACCGGGTAGGTGCGGCCGGAGACCTCGACGATCGGGGCGTCCGCGAAGTGCCGGGAGAACCGCTCCGGGTCGATGGTCGCCGAGGTGATGATCACCTTGAGGTCGGGGCGGCGGGGCAGCAGCTGCTTGAGGTAGCCGAGCAGGAAGTCGATGTTGAGGCTGCGCTCGTGAGCCTCGTCGATGATCAGGGTGTCGTACTGGCGCAGCTCGCGGTCGGTCTGGATCTCCGCGAGCAGGATGCCGTCGGTCATCAGCTTGACCAGGGTGTCCGGGCCGACCTGGTCGGTGAACCGGACCTTCCAGCCGACCGCCTCGCCGAGCGGGCTGCGCAGCTCCTCGGCGACCCGCTCGGCGACCGTGCGGGCGGCGATCCGGCGGGGCTGGGTGTGGCCGACCAGGCCGCGCACGCCGCGGCCCAGCTCCAGGCAGATCTTCGGGATCTGGGTGGTCTTGCCGGAGCCGGTCTCGCCCGCCACGATCACCACCTGGTGGTCGCGGACGGCTTCGAGGATCTCGTCCTTCTTCTGGCTGACCGGCAGCTCGGCGGGGTAGTCGATGGCGGGCACGGCGGCGCGGCGGCGCTCGACCAGCAGCTCGGCCCTGGCGACGTCGGAGGCGATCTCGGCGGCGATCTTCGCGCGGGCCTCGGGTTTGCGGACCCGGCGCGCGCCGTCCAGCCGGCGGCCGATCCGCACCTGGTCGCGCAGGGTCAGCTCGGGCAGGCGCGCGGCCAGCTCGCCGATGCCGGGCCCGTCACCCGGGGCGGACTCGGCGGCGGACTGGACTGCGGGAGAACTCACGGCGGGCATCCCTCTAGGTTCGCAAGGAGATGCGGCGGAGCGCACCTCGGTTTTCGAGCGTCTCCAGTGTCACAGGGGACGGCCGTCCGCTGCCAACGGCGGCCCGCGCCGCCGCCGGAACCGTACGGATCGGGGTCGTCGCGCTGCGTGAGGGAGGAGTGGGCGCGCCCCGCTACCGCCAGTGGAGGACGACCGCCGGGAGGGCGGTGCCGGCCACGAGGAGGACGATCAGGGCGACCAGCTGGGAGGTCGGCAGACCGAGGAGCCTCTCCGGCGGCCGGACCCGGGCGGCCGGGTCGGTGCTGAGCCGCCACCAGTTGCGGACGCGGTGCACCTGCTCGTCGAAGTCGGGGGAGGGGTGCGTGCGGTCCTGGATGAGCCCGCTCAGGAAGCGGCTGCGCCCGTCGGCGAAGTGGATCTGGAGCGTCCGGTAGTTCCCGAAGCGGTGGTCCAGCTCGTACACCTCGATCCACCGGACGTCCGTCCAGGGGTGGCTGCGGGCGCGCCGGCCGTAGGAGCCGCGGATGGTGATCCCTTCCGGTCCCACCGTGCTCCACGCGTCGCGGGCCAGCAGACGGGGGACGGCGAGGACCGCGACGCCGCCGATCATCCAGAGGACGGTCGTCGCGCCGAGGTCGTACACCGCCCGGGTGACGGCGATGGCCGCGGCGGCCGCGGCCGTGACGGCGAGATTCCAGGACCAGCGGTACCGGTCCTTCGAACGGAAGGTCAGTTCGTCCACGTCCGGCAGCCTACGCCTGGCGTGATCGGGCGTCATCACCCGGGGCGAGTAGGGGTGTTGACGTGCGGCTCCGGCCCTCCTGGAGGACGAAGTCGCGGACCAGCCTGGACCAGGCGGCGCCCTGCTCGTGGACGACGACGTGGCCGCTGTCGATCTCCGCGTAGGTGCTGCCGGCGATGGCGTCGGCGAGCTCGCGGGAGAGCCCGACCGGGACGGTGGCGTCCTGGGTGCAGCCGATCACCAGGGTGCGGGCGGTGATCCGGGGCAGCAGCGGGCGGATGTCGGCGCGCAGGTTGAGGTCGATGTGGCGCAGCGCGCCCTCGGTGGGCCCGTTGCCCCTGATCGAGGCCTCCAGCACGTCGCGGTCCAGCGCGTTCAGGTGGTCGCGGCTGAACGCGGTCAGGGTGCCGAACCGGCCGAAGAGCTCGGCGTTGCCGTGGACGGCCCGCCAGACGGTCATGTGGTTGCGCAGGTAGGCGTCGTCCGGGCGGCTCCAGCCGGCGGTGAGCACCAGGCTGCGGACCAGCTCGGGACGGAGCGCGGCGAGGGCGGCGGCCACCACCGAGCCGAGCGAGAAGCCGACCACGTCGGCCGGGTCGTCGCCGGCAGCCTCGATCACGGCGGCGATCTGCTCGGCGAGCAGCTCGGGGGTCAGCTCGCGGCCGTCGTCCTCGGTGTCGCCGCAGCCGGCGAAGTCCGGCAGCAGGACGGTGCGGACGTCGGTGAAGCCGCCGACGAGGTGGCCGAAGGTGCCCGCGGCGCCGAACCCGGTGCCGTGCACGAAGACCAGGGGCGGACGGCCGGAGCCCTCCACGGCGTAGGAGACGCGGGCGCCGGGGCCGGCGGCGAAGGGCATGGCGGTCCTCCTCGTGGGAAGCGGTCGGTACGGCTGTTCGACCGGCTGCTGCGCGGGCCGGGCACCGCCGAGATCCGGCGGGGCGACCGCCCGGTGGACGGGATCCGGCCCGGGGCGTTGCCCGGCGGCCGCCCCGGGGGCGGTGCGGTGCGCCCCCGGGGGGCGGTGCGGACCGGGACCGTCATCGGCCGAGCGGATCCGGGTCCCGGGGGCGGCGGGCCCCCGGGACCGGGGAGTCCCGGGGTCAGGACCGCAGCGCCCGGTCGACCAGGGCGCCGGCCGCGCCGGTGTACCCGGCCGGGTCGCACAGCGCGGTGATCTCCTCGGGGGTGAAGTGCCCGGCCAGTTCGGCCCGTTCGCCGAGCACCTCGGCCAGCGTCCGGCCCTCCCGGTCGGCGGTCAGCGAGACGTCGGTCAGCAGCTGCTTCGCGACCGCCTTGCCGAGCCCGGGCGCCAGCCGGGCGGCGATCCGCTCGGAGACCAGCTGCCCACCGGTGAGCTCAAGGTTGGCCCCCATCCGCTCCGGGCGGACCAGCAGGCCCTCGGCCAGCTCCACCGAGGTGTGCGCGGCGCCGCCGGCCAGCCGCAGGCACTCGCGCAGCAGCAGCCACTCGGCGTGCCAGGCGCCGCCGGAGCGCTCGTCCTCGGTGACCAGGCACTGGGTCAGCCCGGCGGCGAGCACCGGCACCTGGAGCGCGGCGCTGCGCAGCAGGGTGGAGAGCACCGGGTTGCGCTTGTGCGGCATCGCCGAGGAGGCGCCGCGCCCGGCGACGGCCGGCTCGACCAGCTCGCCGACCTCGGTGCGGGTCAGCGACTGCACGTCCACCGCGATCTTGCCGAGCGCCCCGGCGGTGAAGGCCAGCGCGGCGGCCAGGTCGGCCATCGGGGTGCGCAGCGCGTGCCAGGGCAGCGCCGGGCGGGCCAGGCCGGTCTCCGCCGCGAAGGCGTCCACCAGCCGGTCCAGGTAGGCGCCGGCGTCGGCGTCCGGGTCCGGGCCGTCCAGCCGGGCGTACTCCAGGTAGCCGGCCAGGGTGCCGGCGGCGCCGCCGAGGGAGACCGGCAGCCCGTCCGCCAGCACGGCGGCGAGCCGACGGTCGGCGTCCAGCACCAGCTGCCGCCAGCCGGCCGCCTTGAGACCGAAGGTGGTGGGCACCGCCTGGAGGGCCAGGGTGCGGCCGGCCAGCACGGTGTCCCGGTGCCCGGCGGCCAGCTCGGCGAGCGCGCGGGCGGTGCGCTCCAGGTCGGCGCGGATCAGCCGCAGGGCCCGGGCGGCGACCAGCATCGCGCCGGTGTCCAGGATGTCCTGGCTGGTCGAGCCGCGGTGCACGTACTCGGCGGCGGCCGGGTCCTCGACGGCCACCGTCCGGGCCAGCGCCTGGACCAGGCCGACCACCGGGTTGGCGGTCTCCCGGGAGGCCAGCGCGAGGGCGCGGGCGTCGAAGTGCTCGGCCCGGGCGGCCCGGGTGATCGCGGCGGCCGCGGCCGGGGGCACCGTGCCGAGCCCGGCCTGGGCGCGGGCCAGCGCGGCCTCGGCGTCCAGCATGGCCTGGAGCCAGGCGCGGTCGGCCACGGCCGCCTCGACCGGGGTGCCGGCCCGGACGGGCGAGAGCAGGCCGGAGTCGGTGTCCGCCCCGGTCGGGGCGGGCTGCTGGTCGGTCATACGACGACGCCTCTCGGTTCGGTCTCGTCGGTCTCGTCGGTCCCGTCGGTCCCGCTCGGGGTGAACGTCCCGTCGGTGCCGTCGGTGCCGTCGGTGCCGGTCCCGGCGGTGGTGCCGTCGGCGGTCCCGGCGGCGCGGCCGCGGGGCGGGAGGGGCGCGGTGGGCCACTCGGGCGCCGGGGAGAGCGCGAGCACCGCGCGGGCGATGGCGTCGGAGTCGCCCAGCGTCACCGAGTCGACGCCCGGGCGGATCCCGGCCGCGGTCACCCAGTGCACGGACTCGGTCGGTATCCCGTAGGCGAAGCGGCGCGGATGGGCCCGGCCGCGGGCGTCCAGCAGCCGGTAGGGCCGCTCGGTGACGGCGAGCCCGCCGGTCTGGTAGCCGCCGTGCTCGCCGGCGATCCGGTAGGGGGCGCACTGCTCGGTGTCCA
Source organism: Kitasatospora sp. NPDC057692 (assembly GCF_042799475.1). Lineage (NCBI taxonomy): Bacteria > Bacillati > Actinomycetota > Actinomycetes > Kitasatosporales > Streptomycetaceae > Kitasatospora > Kitasatospora sp. NPDC057692. The sequence goes on from NZ_JBHVIV010000029.1 coordinate 32,845, forward strand.
GCAGGTGGCGCAGCAGCGGGTCGTCGGTGCGGCGCAGGTCGGGCTCGGGCAGCCGGGCCTCGACCAGCACCGAGGCGCGGACCGGCGGGCCGGGGACGGCGGTGGAGTGCGCGGTGAACGCCGGGTCGACCGGGTCGATCCGGATCTCGGTGCCGGGTCCGAGGAGTTCGACCACCCCGGCCTCGATCAGCGCGATCAGCTGCTCGATCCGCTCGGTCGGCGGACCGATGGACAGGAAGGCGTTCAGCGGGGTGTACCAGCCGTCCAGGTCGTCCCGGTAGGAGGTGCCCTCGATGCCGCCGTGGTCGACCGCCAGCCGGATCTCGTTGCGCAGGTCGCGCAGCACGTCCAGGGCGGCCTTCAGCGGGCCGCTGAGGTTGCCCGCCCGGGCCTCGGCGACGTCCTGGCGCAGGTGGTCGAGGAGCCAGCCGCGGAAGTCCGCGCGGTCGGTGAACTCCCGCCCGGCGTAGGGGCGGGAGAGCCGCTCCCAGCTCCACCGCTCGGCCGCCGGGAGGTCGTACGCGTCGAGCACCGCGGCCGGGTCCTCTGCGGTCAGGAACCGGTCGGTGAAGTCCGCGCGCTCGGCGCCGCGGGCCTTGGCGGTGAGCAGCGCGCCGTAGTAGACGGCCTCCGCCTCGCGGGCGACCAGCGGCCAGAGGTCGGTGGCGAAGCGCACCGGCTCGCCCCGGCGGACCCGCTCGCGCAGCGCGGCGACCACCTCGGTGGTGAGCAGCCGCGGCAGGTGGCGTCCGTAGGCGCCCTTCTCGTTCTCGCCGCGCGCGTGGTACGGGATGCCGCGCCGGGAGGTGGCGTAGATCCTCGGCTCGGTGCCGGAGGGGCGGTAGAGCAGGGCGCCGTCCACCCGCTCGAAGTGGCCGCCGCGGCCGAGCGTGAACAGCGCCATGTGGTCGAAGAAGTTGAGGCCGAGGCCGCGCAGCAGGACGCTCTGGCCGGGCCGGGTGGCGACGTGGACGTCGGCGGGGTTGGCCGGGGTGACGTAGTCGAGGTGGTGGATCCGGGCCAGGCTCGCGGTGCGTGCCTCGCGCGGGGTGAGCCGGGTGGGGACGTGGCCCTGGGCGAGGACGACGGCGTCCAGCCGGTTCAGCCGGGTGCCGTCCTCCAGCCGGACGCCCTGCGGGCCGCCGGGGAAGCCGTGCGCGTCGGCCATCGCGACCGCCCGGGAGCGGTGCACCCGGACGGTCACGCTGGGCGGGGCGGCGGCGACCACGGCGCGGAAGGCGTCGTGCAGGTACTGCCCGTAGAAGGCGCGGGTCGGGTAGGTGTTCGGACCGAGGTCGGCGGCCTCGGCCAGGGTCTGGTCGTCGTGGCGGGCCGGATGGTCGGGGGACATGCCCTCATGGGCGATGGACCTGGCCCATTCGTACAGGCTCGGGCCGGGTTCGACCGGTCCCTCGATCCGTACGCTGTCGTCGGTGTACACGGTGATCTGCGAGGCCACCGTGTTCATCAGGAGATGGCGGGACTGGTCCGGGCGCCAGACCCGGCCCGCGCCGGGAGGCGCCGGGTCCACCACGTGCACGGTGACGGTGGCCCCGGCGGGCCTGGTTCGTTCGTTGGCGCAGAGCCGTTCCAGTACCGAGAGGCCGCGCGGACCTGCGCCGATGACGCAGATCTGGAGATGACGATCGATCATGCCCACGGCTCGCCATCGTAGTTGTGATGATCTGATGATGAAAAGGTTTTGCCCCCGTGCATCCGGTCCCGCGCCCGGCCGGACCACCCCGCAGGACGTGGGGGATCCGCCCGTACCGGTGCGAAAGCCGTGCGCCGCTACATCGCGCGGTCCGCGGCGCACTTGAAATGAAGCGGGCTTGAAGTCCTAGGCTCGAAGGACGTTCCGGAGATCCCAGGAGGGAAGCGTTCCATGGCTGTTCAGCTGAACCACACGATCGTCCCGGCGCGGGACGCCGAGGAGACCGCCCGCTTCCTCGCCGAGGTCCTGGGCCTCGCCGCCCCGGAGCGCAGCGAGCCCTTCGTGGTCGTCCGGCTCTCCAACGGCGTCGCCCTGGACGTGATGGGGACCGGCGGACCGGTTCCCACCGGGCACTACGCCTTCCTGGTCGACGACGAGGAGTTCGACGCCATCCTCGGCCGTGTCGAGGAGCGCGGACTCACCTACTGGGCCGACCCGTTCCACCGCCACGCCGGGCGGATCAACGACTGGTCCGGCGGCCGCGGCGCCTACTTCGAGGACCCGAGCGGCCACAACCTGGAGATCATGACCCGGGCCTCCGGCGACAGCCGCTGACCGGATCCCCGCCCCGCCGCACCCCCTGACCTCCTGTTCTGCCCGTTCGGCCGGTCCTCCGGGGCCGGCCGTCGGCGTTCCCGGCAACGGTTCGGGCCCGGTCCGGGCTCTGGTCGGGTGAGGAGGTACTCATGAGAGCCAAGAAGGCCGAGCGGGACGCGGAGTTCAACGCGTTCGTGACCGGTGCCTGGCCGCGTCTGCTGCGGACGGCGTTCCTGCTGACCGGCGACCGCTACCTGGCGGAGGACGTGGTCCAGACCGCACTGGAACGGACCTACGCCGCCTGGGGGCGGGTCACCCGGGCCGACGAGCCGTACGCCTACGTGCGCCGGATCGTGGTCAACGAGCACGCCCGCCGGTTCCGGCGCCGGGTGCCGGAGCAACTGGTCACCGCCGTGCCGGAGCGGACCGGCCCGGACGGCTTCGCGCGGCTGGACGACCGCGCCGCCCTGCTGGAGGCGCTCGGCACGCTGCCGCCCGGGCAGCGCCAGGCGGTGGTGCTGCGGTACTGGGAGGACCTGAGCGAGTCCCAGGCCGCCGCCGCCATGGGCTGCTCGGTGGGCACCGTCAAGAGCCAGGCGTCGAAGGGCATCGCCAAGCTGCGCGAGCTCTCCTCACTCATCACCGTGACGAGCATCGGAGGTACGGCATGAACCGCGACGGGACGCCCGGGGACGCGACGGTCGAGGGCGGCGAGGAGGTGGCCCGGGCGCTGTCCGGGCTGGCGGGGGCGGTGGAGCCGGGCCCGGCGCCGTACTCCGCCGTGCTGGCCGGCGGCCGCCGGCGGGTGGTCCGGCGCCGGACGTCCCTGGGCGGCGCGCTGGCCCTGGCCCTGGTCGCCGCGGTCGGCGGCGTCGCGGCGGTGAACGGCGGGGTGGGCCGGTCGGCGGTCGGCGGCGCGACGGTGGCGGTCTCGACCGCCGACGCCTCGGCCGTCGTGCTCCCGGGCGCCGCCCCGACCGCGTCCGGGAACCCCCGCGACCCGCTCGTCCCGACCCGGATCCAGGTGCTCGCGGGCACCGAGGACGGCCGGCCGTGGAGCGTCTGGGCGGCCCTGTGGCCGGCCCCGGGCAAGGAGCGGATCCTGGAACAGGCCCGGATGATCTGGGCCGAGGACGCAGCCGCCGGCTACCCCTGGCCCGCGCCGACCGAGGAGTACGTCACCCGGTACGGGACCCCGGACTCGGACCACGTGGTCTTCTACTACTACCTGGACGGCAAGCGCCTGGCGACGCCCGCCGAGGCCTTCGTCGCACCGCCGGGCTCCCCGGTCGGCCTCACCTCCGCCGTGTCGTCCGACCAGCGCTTCTCCAAGGTCTGGCTGGGCCGGCAGGCCAAGAACGGCGAGGACGACCCGCTGTTCCACGTCCCGAAGGCCCAGGCCGGGCTGATCGGCCCGGACGTCGCCCGCGCCGAGGTGCGCTGGACCGACGGCGCCACCGCCGAGCCCGCCATCCTCGCCCTCGGCGACTCCGGGGCCCGCTGGATCGCCGTCGCCAAGCGCGGGATCCCCGCCGAGCTCCGCCTCTACGCCGCCGACGGCTCGCTGATCGCCGCCGACGGCAGGTGGCTGGACAGCTGACGGGCCGCGGCCGCCCCTGCCCGGGGGGAGGGGGCGGCCCCTGCCCCGAGCACGACGAAGGCCCCGGAGAGAATCTGAATCTCTCCGGGGCCTTCCCGCCTTTTCAGGCTCCTGTGGCCAGGGCCGGGGTCGAACCGGCGACCTTCCGCTTCTCAGGCCAAGCCGGGGCGTCGGGATGCCCCGATTCGAGCGCTTCTGCCGTCGGTGGGACGGCTGCCCTTGGACGCCGCCATCCGGGCCGGTTGGCGTCAGTGTTGGCGTCAACCGGCACGGACGAGCCGGTTGGGCTCACCAGTCGAGAGCGCGGAGCCGCTGGTTCGTCCGGTGCAGGTCGAAGCGGGTCGGGTCGAAGCCGGCCGCTGTTTCGAGGCCGAGCCAGCGCAGCAGATCCTCGCGCTCGGGATGGGTGGGGTCGCTGAGGGCCCGCTTGAGGTCCTCATAGCCGCCCGGACCGCCGCAGTCCTCGGGCGGACAGGCTCCTGCCCCGTCGACGCACAGCGGGTAGTGGTGGCCCGCCTCGGCAGCCACTTGGCGCTCGACGAGGATGCGGTGCTCCCACGAGTCACCGAAGTCGTAGGTGTAGTCGAGGAATTCTCCCTCCTTGACCACGGCGTCCAGGGCGGCGGCGGTCTCGTCGACGAAGTCGAGTTCGGAGGAGGGATGGCCGTAGTCGACGCCTTTCACGTCGAACGCGTGCAAGTGGCAGTTCTGCCAGCCCATGGCGGCCTGGATGGCCAGGTGCAGTCGGTCGAGGCGGAATCCGGCCGGGATCTGAACGCGGCGCCAGACGGCGGGCTGTTCCACATCGGCGAGTTCGATGCGGAGCTGGTAGACGGGATCGCCTGGGCGTGAGTCCCCGCGCAGCCGGGCCATGGCTTGACGGCCCCGCGGGGTGAGGGCGACGGCGTCGCCGACGCGCTGGACCGAGCCGAGGCCGAGGAGCGTCGCGAGCACGCGGTCCATGTCGCGGTCGTTGCTCCGGCGAAGCAGCCGGAGGCGGTCCTCGGGAAGATCGTCGAGGACGTAGAACCCGGAGACCTTGTCCCACACCGCAGCCTGGAGCTCCTGCTCGGGAACCAGGTCGTCAGCGGCATACAGGCTCATCAGCAGCGCCCGAAGCCCGGCCGGGTACTCCTCGGCGAAGATCGAGCCGAGCCACCCGGCGGGGAGCACCGCCTCGCTGATGCGCGGCAGGGCCTCGAACAGTGCGTCGAGGACTTGCTCGGGGTCCTCCGACACCCGCGCGTTCTTCTTGACCGGCACCAGACGGCCGCCGACGACCCGAAGCAGCCGGGCCGCCTTGGCCCATTCCACCAGCAGGTTCAGGTGGTACAGCTCCTGGCTGGACTTGGTCTTGAAGGTCCTGTCACCGATGGCCGGGTCGACGGTGTCGCCGGTCTCCAGGAGCGCGACCAGGGCCCGCGCGTCGGCGAGGGTGACCTTGCCCGTCTGGGTGAGCTTGCGCCCCGCGCCGATCCAGCTGACGAGATCTCGGATCTGCTCGACGGTGCGTGGTTGCTCGGGTTCCATCATCGGTTCCTGTCTGCCTCGGGCTTGACGGATTCCATCATCGAGGATCGGCAGACCCGCTAGGGTCGCGGCGATGAGCGAGTACCAGTACTACGAGTTCATGGCGATCGACCGCCCGCTGACCTGCGAGGAGCAGGAAGAACTGCGATCGCTGTCGACCCGGGCCCGGATCACCGCGACCAGCTTCACCAACGAATACCAGTGGGGCAACTTCCGTGGCGACCCCAGGCGGATGGTGGAGCAGTACTACGACGCCCACCTCTACCTGACCAACTGGGGCACCCATCAGGTGATCCTGCGCGTACCCAAGAGGCAGGTCACGCAGCGAGCGGTGGAGCCGTACTGCGTCGACGAGTATGTCGAGGCATGGACGACCAAGGCCCACCTCATCCTCGACCTGCGCAGTGAGGACGAGAGCGGAGACTGGGACGAGGGTGCCGAGGACTCGCTCGGCACCCTCGCCGGGGTTCGGGCCGAGCTGGCCTCCGGGGATCACCGTGCCCTGTACCTCGCATGGCTGTCCGGCATCGGCGCCTGGGCACTCCAGGACGACGACGAGGATGAGTACCAGGCGACGCTTGAGCCCCCGGTGCCGGCCGGGCTCGACCGCCTCACCGCACCGCAGCGGGCTCTCGCGGACTTCCTACGTGTCGACGCTGACCTCCTGGCGGTCGCCGCCCAGGCCAGCCCGCCCGCCCCCGCCCCTCGGAAGCGGCCCGGGAAGAAGGAGTTGGCCCCGCTGATCGCCGCACTTCCCGAGACGGAGAAGAACGACCTCCTGCTGCGCCTGGCACTGGGCGATGAGCCTCAGCTGGGGGCCGAGCTTCTGCGCCGCCTGCGCGGCGAACCGCCCGTCGCGACGGTGCCGGGGCAGCGCTCGGTGGCCGAATTGCTGGACGCCGCGCACGCGCTGGCCACCGAGCGCCGGCAGGGTGCCGAGCGGGTTCGAGTCGAGGCACGGGCGAAGAAGCCGGCAGCCCTGGCCGCCGAGGAGGAAGCGATCTGGCGCGCGGTCGAGGATCACGTCGGCTGTAAGCAGGCGGCCCGCTACGACATCGCCGTGGCACTCCTGGTCGAACTCCGCGATGCCTGTGACCACGTCGGACGCGGCCCGGAGTTCCGGCAGCGGCTGGCCGCGCTCCGCGACCGGTACCGGCACCTGCCCGGACTCCTGCGCCGGCTCGACGACCGGGCCCTGCGGGGCTGACGTCCGTCCCTCCCGCTTGTCGGGCTCGCCGAGGGATATCAGGGGCCAGACCGGAGTCAGTGCCCCTCGGTCCAGAACTGCTGGAGCCGCGCGATCGCCTGGGCCTTGTTCAGCTCGGCAACCTGGCCCTCGGTGAGCCCGACACGGTTGATCAGCAGGTGGACCAGATCCGCGGGAAGTGCCTCGCGTGGTGGCTCGGGCGTGCCTCGATCGGGAAGCGTGCCGTCCAGGACGCACGGCCAGAAGACATCCTCCGTCACGTCCAGCTGATCGCGGAGGACGTGCGCCCAGATGCTCGCGCCGTACGCGGTGCGGTCGACCGGATGCGACACCCGAGTACGGAGGATCCGCCCGTCGGGGAGCCCGAATTCATAGGTGATGTGGTGGGTGCCGGTGCGACCGCGCGCGTCATGTACGCGTTCCCAGCCTTCAACCTTGCAGAACTGCTCGTGTCGTTCGCGTGTCGGCCGGGGCCAGGTCACTTCGCGACTCCGAGCAGCCACTCACGGAGCTGCGCGTCGTCGCTGAGACCGATCAGCTGGACCAGGCCCCAGTTGTCACGGTGGTTCGGAGCGTTCAGGAGCCGGTCCTGCCAGTCCTCCGCGTACTCGCGGAGCGCGTCGACCATCTCGTCGATGGCCTCGTCGAACGTGCCGCCGTCCGCGGCGACCGGGAGGCCGGGGAAGAACACCGACCAGCCGCCGCCCTCGGCGACCACCTCGGCCTTGGAGGGGCACAGCAAGGTGAGGGCATGGCGCAGCCGCCCCGCGTCGACCACCGCCGCATATCCGGTGTCCCTGCGAACAGTCGCGACCCGGCCTTGTCCTGCTGCGTCCAGCAGATCCTTCAGGTGCGCTCGGGCTTCGGTGTAGCTCTCGTAGTGGACTGCTGCCATGGGAAGCCTCCTCGTCCAACCAGGGTCGTCCGAGCGGCGAAGTACGTCAAGTACGTAACGTACGCGGAGTAGGGCGTGAGGGAGTGACCGTCCGCTGTGCCGTCGGCGTCAACGGGCACGAAAATGCCCCCGAAGCGATCTGCTTCAGGGGCATCGTGCCTGTTCAGGCTATGTGGCCAGGGCCGGGGTCGAACCGGCGACCTTCCGCTTTTCAGGCGGTGCTAGGCCGGATGGAAGCGAGGGTGTTGCGCAGAACGGCGTGTGAGGGTGTCCCGTCGCTGCTGTAGCTGTACGTCAGTGTTGGCGTACATGTGGGCGTACGCGCGAAGCCCTCAACAGCGCCCTGCAAGCTCCTGGCTTGCTCCAAAGCGACGGTTGCCTTCGTTGGGCAACCATGCGACATGAAGAAACTTGCCTGTCTGGCCAGCTTTACTGAACCTGTGAAGCAACCGAAGCAGGCAAGCTTCCCTGGTTGAGAAGACCTTCGCGTGCGAGGATGCACAGGTGGATGACGCTGATCTGACCCCCGCGACGCTCCTGCAGCAAGGGCTGGAAGCGTTGAAGGGCCTGCTTGGGCCGTCCTGGACTGTCACTCTTATGCCTGAGCGCGGCGCAGCGGCCATGGTTGAGGTTAGGGCTGAAGGGGACAGTGTTCTCACTCAGCTGTTGGTGGACCCGATGCTGGCGGTCACACCGAGGGCAGTGGAAGAGACGCTCGTCCCTAAGGTTGAGCTGCTGCGACAGCTGAATCACTACACAAATCTCATGGTCATGGCGCCATGGATTTCAACCAAAGCCCAGCAGCTCCTGAGACAGCACAACATCGGCTACCTGGACCTCACGGGCAACGTATCGCTTCGGGTGTCACGCCCAGCCATCGTGGTCTACACCGAGGGGGCCCTGCAGGCACCTCGTGCTCTTGCGGCACAGCAGAGCAAGACGACTCTAGGCGGGCCGAAGGCTGGTCGACTGGTTCGCCTGCTCGTCGATGCCCGCCCGCCCTACCGTGCTAGTGAGCTCGCTAACGCCTCAACCCTGAGCCTGGCCTACGTCTCACGGCTCTTGGGCACCCTTGAAGATCAGCTGCTCATTCGCCGCGAGGGGCGAACCATCACGGACGTCGACTGGCGGAATCTTCTGCGGGAGCGAGCAGCTCAGGCCAGCCTGCTTCGGCCCGGCACCTACATTGGCATGATCGCCCCCAACGGCATCCCAACCGTGCTCAACCGCATTAAAACGTTGCCGCCAAACCTGGTCGATAGCATGGCTGTCACAGGGTCCTACGTTGCTCGCCAGATCGCTCCTGTGGCAGCCGGTGGGCAGCTCATGCTCTACGTTGCTCCGTGGGCGCGCACGGACGACTTCGCTGACGATCTCGGGCTGCTACCTGTGCCTGAGAACGCCGATGTCCTTCTGATTCAGGCACCCGACCAGGCGGTCTTCGCGCGTACTGTGGCTGTGGACGGAGTCCCACAGGTAGGACTGAGCCAGTTGGTCCTGGACTGCCTCTCTGGCCCTGGCCGGATGCCCGCCGAGGGCGAAGCCGTTTTGGAGTACATGTCAGCCCATGAGGGTGAATGGCGGGCTTTCAGTATTTCGGACCTGCGACAACGGCTACGCCCCTAAGATCGCGTTCTGGGTATCGACCTGAGAACGCGAGGCGCTGTGGCAAAGGTCCCTGAAGGTGTTGACCCAAGTCAGCTCACGGTGGTTGCCCGCCGTGTGCTTCTTGATGGCCTGGGCGCCCTACGCGACCACCTTCCTGCCTTGACCATCGTCGGAGCTCAGGCCGTCTACCTGCGCACTCCTGACGCTGCGGTCAGCAACGCCCCCTTTACCTCCGATGGAGACCTCAGTATCGATCCGAAGCTGTTGGGAGACCGGCCTCACCTTGATGCGTCCCTACGCGAGGCCGGCTTCGAGCTGAAGAACGCGAGCCAACCAGGGCTCTGGGAGCGCCAGGAACTCATCGGTGACAAGCTGGTCCCTGTGGAACTTGATCTACTGGTTCCTAAGCAGCTGTCCCCGAGGAACGGAAGCCGCAGCGCCAAGGTGCCCCCACACGGGACAATGTCTGCTCGCTGGATCGAAGGCCTTGAAGTAGCCGCAGTCGACCGGTCCCCCATGCTCGTCAGCAGTCTGGAAGCCGGAGACGGCCGCAACGTCACGGTGAACGTTGCTGGGCCCACGGCACTTCTCGTTGCCAAGGCATTCAAGATCGGCGACCGGCTCAGCCAAGCTGAGAGTCGCCCCGACCGCCTCACCGACAAGGACGCCGGTGACGTGCTGCGCATCATGATGACTGCCCCGGCACGTACTGTGGCAGCGGCGTTCGCTGCGCTCGGCGAAGACGAGCGTGTGGGGGACACGGCTGTCCGAGGCTTGCAGAAGTTGCACGAGCTGTTCGGTGCCGCAGCTACTCCGGGGGTAGAGATGGCGGTTCGCGCTCTGAGGGGCGATGTGCCAGAGGAACGTATCCGCGCCCTGGCGCCCGCATTCATCGCTCGTCTTCGGTAGCAGACTTCCTCAGCCGCCCTTCAGGCCGTGCGAGGGCCATAGAGGCTGCTGGAACGACCGAGAGGGTGGTTCCCATACGGTGCCGCCGCGTCCGGAGCCACCCCGTACGGCTGGGCGGGTCCGGCCGCAGGTTGAGTCGACATCTCGAAAGAGACTTCTAGTTCGGATGGTGTCTATGGGAGTGTGTAAGGAACCTCGTCATAGCTCTGACGAGGTTGGGCGACCGTGTGCAAGAGGGCCCGGCTCTGGTTGCACCCAGAGCCGGGCCCAGCGCGCGGGATCGAGTAGGCCCGGCCGATTTCTCAGCGGCCGGGCCTCATCTTTGCCCATGCCGTTGCCGTCCGGTCCTGCTCTCACCTACCAGATGAGTCGTCCCACGCGTTCGGCGATGGTGATCATCAGACCGGCCGCGCCGATGCCAACCATCCACCAGTCGGGACTGGTCAGCTTTCGGCGCCACCTGCGTGATCGACCCGCCATGCCAGATCTCCTCTCGCTCGTTCCCCATGGAGGGGTGCCCCGGGCCGGGTTGTCCGGGGTGCAGAGGGAGCGGCGGGTACCTGGCTGCGAGAAGCCTAGCGGCGTGAACTGCCCCTACGGAGCAGCCTGATGGGCCGGTTGTGCGGTTGCAGGTCAAATTAGTGCGCTCAGATTTGATTGTTTGTTGAGTCCTCGGAGAGCGATGGTGTGATTCCCTTCGGGGGCTCACGTCTGCCCGCTAGGGGTGCCCTGCAGGGCTTCGGCGTGTCGCGCCACACCGCCCAAGATGTGATGCAGGTCACATTTTTGGGCTATTGTTGCCTAACTTCGAATGACCGGTGGGGTATTGACAAGCGTCTCGGCGATCTGCTGCATCGAATGCACGATCGCCACGGCGCCAGCGGCGGCGAGCTTGGCCTCTTTCCCGGGTTTGTTGGCGTAGCCGATCGTGGGGACCCCGGCGGCCTCCCCGGCTTCGACATCGCGGGTGGCGTCACCAATGAAAATGCACTGCCCCGGGTCGGTGTCAGCGGCTTCCATGGCGTCGAAGAGCAGGCGCGGGTTCGGCTTCATGGACGAGGGGTCGCCCGGAGCGCGTCCGAATACCCCTGCGACGTACCCATCGAGACCGTGCTCGGAGAGGTATGTCTCGATGGCCGCGCCTGCATTGTTGCTGACGACTGAGACCAGCCGGCCGGAGCGGGCGCAGGCATGGAGAACCGATTCCCCGCCAGGGGTTGGCCGACCAAGCCGGAGGGCCTCGGTCTCCAGCGCGGCCAACGTGGTGTCCACGTCCTTGGTGAGGTCAGGCCGCGCGTTCGAGATCAGCCGAAGCAGCGCAAGGGGATCGCTCTCGTCCTCGGCTCCGTTCGGGGCCTGCTCGCCAGTGGCTAGCAGGCCCTCGCGGAGTCGCCGCGCTACCTCGGGGGCTGAGAGGCCGGCGAATACGGAGCAAACCGGACCGTCGAAGTCGAGCAGTACGTGCGTTACCGGCTGGAGCACACCAGCGAGGTGCTGAGCAGTGCTGGTCATGGCTGGCGCTCGTAAGCGATCGTGCTCCACACGCTGTCGAACCACATCTGGGCCTGCTGGACGTACTGCGATCCGAGCGAGGCGTCATCCGGGCCCGCGGCATGGTGGAACAGGGTGGTGTCCTTACCGGTCACGTCGTAGAAGGTGTGGGCTGCGTCGTCGACCGTCACGGTGCGCTCGCGGAGCGGATAGAACCCGAAGAACGCTTCCGACCGATTCAGGATGTACAGCTTGAACAGGCTGGACGCCCGGTGGACCTTGACCTGAACGCTGGCCTTCTGGACGAGCCCTAGCTCGGCCAGCATCTCCACCGAGTGCGCGATGCCACCTGCGTTGGTCAGCGCGATGTTCCGGGCCCGCTCGCGGAGCGCGGCCTCATCCTGAAGTCCGTCGACCAACACCGGAACCGCCATGGGCGCCGTGGTGTCGGGCAGTAGCAGCCGAACCGTGATGGATTCCGGCGTCAGCCGGCCGGAGCGAACCTTGTCCAGCGGTTCCTGAAGCGCGTTGTGCAGCGTCTCGCTGGAGAAGCCGGCGAAGTCGAGCGTCACCTGCTGCTGCTCGAAGGCCGCTTCGAGGTGGGGGCGCAGTCCGACCGGCCGAGAGGTGCGCTCGCGGACGAACGAGCCGCTTCCCTGGCGGGTCACGATCAGCCCCTCGGTGCGGAGCAGGTCGAGCGCCTTGTCCACCGTGCCGCGCGCCACGCCGAAGTGCTTCGCGAGCTCAGGGCCGGAAGGAAGTTTGTCGCCGGTCTCGAAGCCCGGCTTCTTGGTAAGGATCGAGGCCCGCAGAGAGCTGCTGACCTGCTGATACGGAGGGCGCGAGTCGTCCGGGTCTAGGGTCATGCGCCAATGCTAAGGCAGGCGCCCAACAGACGCGAGAAACTCAACTCTCTTGACCTGCCTAAGCAGGTTCTCTATGTTGAGAGTGTCGCACCGAGAGAAGCGGGAGCGGCAGCGGAGGGCCTTCTTTGGGCTGCTCTGACCTGTGCGAACGCCCGGAGGGGTGGGGTGACAGCCCCCCGAAGGAAGCGGCTGTCCCTTGAGAACTCAACAGTGTGCTGATCAAGAACGAACGAGTGTCTTTGGTCCCCGATCCGTGCCGCCTGTGGCGGGTCGGGGGTCATGGCTGCTCGTACATCGCGAGTGGCTGGGCCCGCATGAGTCGGGGCCGCCGCGCGTTCCTTGGCCGGAGCGCGGCAGCCCCTGGGGCTCACCCCCAGTTGGGAGAGGTAGACCCATGAAGTCGATTGTTGCAGGCCAGTGCGCCGTGGACTCCGAGGAGTTCGCGGAGCTGGCGTTGGGCGTGGACGAGGAGCTGTTCGCCGGGGTGCCCGGTGAGTCGGCGCTCGCGTACCAGGCGCGGATGGACGTGGCGCTGGCGGTGCTGGCGGACCTGCGCCGGGAGGACCCGGAGCTGGCCGCCTACGCCGAGTGCCTGATGGACCGGGCGCCGGTTCCGCTGCGGCGCCCGGCGGTCATCCGCCGCACCGCGAGTGTGGAGCGGGTGGCGGCGTGAGCCGGGCCACCGAGCGGATGGACCTGTTGGCCTGGCTGGCGATGAGCGCGGCCGTCGTGGTGTCCGCGCACGGTGAGTGGGCGCTGGCCGTCGACAGCGGGTTCCACCCGGTCGTGGCCGCCGGCCTTCCGCTGGCACTGGACACCTACGCGTTGCGGGCGTTGCGGGCCGGGCGGGAGGTGTTCCCGCCGGTGCTCGGGATGATCGCCACGAACGCGGCCGCGCACCTGCTCGGTGCCGGGGTCATCGCCCCGGACTGGCGGCTGATCGTGGCCGTGTCGGCGATCGCCCCGCTGGTCCTGTGGCGGGTGCACGTCCTGCACACGCACACCGCGCCCGCCGAGCGCGGGCCGGACGGGGTGGTGGAGGACGACCTGCCGCCGTTGTGGGCCGACCCCGTGCCGGCCACGGACGGGCCGTATCCGGTGGACGTACCCGCCGTATCCGCGCCGCCCGATGTGTACCCGCAGGCCGTACCCGCCGCCCCCACAGGCGCGCCGGTGCCCGCTGGGGAGCCGCTGCCGGAGCTGGAGTTCTGCCCGCTCCCGCCCCGCCCCGTACCCGCCGCCGAGCTGGAGCGTACCCGCCCGTACCCGCCCGCCGAGTACGCACCCGAGGACGACGGATACACCGGATACACCGGCCCCGACCAGCGCGAACAGGCTGAGGACCTCGATGAGTTGACCCCGGTCGCCGCCGAGCACTTCGCCGCCGTACTAGCCGACGGCGCCCTGCCGTCCATCCGTACCCTGCGCACCGAGTACGGCATCGGCCAGCCCCGCGCCCAGCGAGTACAGGACCAGCTCCGCACCCATCGGTCGCCTGCGCCGCTCGCCGCCTGAACCCCACAGGAGAGATCACCATGCAGACCGCATCCACGCTGATCGGCGCGGCCGGCGCGCTGATGGCCGTGCTCAGTGCCCACGCCGACCTGCCCGCCCCGAGGGTCACCACCCACAGGGCCGTCACCGGCGAGCGCGACGACACCGGCGCCCTGGTCCGCGTTTGGGGCCTGAACCTCGGCCTCCACAGCGAGACCGGCCTCGGCGACTTCGAGCAGTGGCGCCAGGCCCTCGGGATCGACCCGGCCACCGTCGACCACGACGTCACGGGCACCACCGCCTGGCTCATCGCCGACGCCACCTACGCCGGCACCCCGCTGACCCTGGTCGGCTACTACACCCCCACCGGTACCACCACCAAGGAGGAGGCGTCGTGACCACCCTGACCAGCGAGGCCGACGCCGCGCACCTGCTGATGATGCTGCTCGCCGAGCACGGGCACCTGCCGCAGCCGGAGTTCGAGGTGCACGAGTACGAGAGCGACACCGGGGCCCCGGACTGGGGCGTGTGCCTGGTCGTCAACGACTCGCTCGCCGTGTTCGAGCAGTGGCGCGCCGCCCTCGACCTCGACCCCGGCAACATCGCCTACCGCGCCTGCCACCACGGCGCCTGCATGAGCGCCATCGGCGAGATTGACGGCGTGCCGGTGGAACTATTCGCCGCCGCCGACGTCCCCGGGAAGTAGCCGTGGGCCGTCCCCGGCACTGGGACCCGGCGGGTGAGCGGCACGGTGGTATGCCCACCTACCCGTGGCGCATGGCCCCGCCCGGCCTGCTCACCCGCCGCCAGCTCCGCGCCCGCGGCCTGCGACCCGGCGGACAGCCCGTCGCTGCACAGATCCTCTGGCGCTCCCGCCTCACCACCAGCGAGCGGGCCGCCTACCTCTACCACCTGGCCCTGGCCAAGCCGGTCCGGCCGACGACGCCGGGCCGCTTCCAGGCGCTGGCCGCCGCCAACCGCGCGCGCCGCACCTGCCCCTCCTGCGGCGCGGACGCCGGCTACGTCCTACCGGCGCACCTGGGCACCTGCCTGCCCTGCGCCGACGGCCTGCCGCTCGCGGCCTGAATCCCCCTTTCGCTCCGCTCCGTTGCCGATCCGGCACAAGGAGGTCCCTGTCATGTCCGTGACTGAAATCCGTGTGATCAGCTTCGGGTACCTGCACGGCGCCCCGCCCGAGGCCCACCTCACCCTCGACCTGCGCCGCCACTTCCGCGACCCGCACGTCGACCCCGCCCTGCGCCACCTCACCGCCGCCGATCTCCCGGTCCGCCGGGCCGTCCTCACCACCCCGGGCATCTGGGAGGCCATCCTCGCGGCGGCGCTGGTGGCCGAGGCGTTCGACGCCGGGCCGAGTCCCGCGCCGCTGACCGTCGCGGTCGGCTGCGCGGGCGGCCGGCACCGCGCCGCCACCGTCGCCATGGTCCTGGCCGACCGCCTGGCCAAGACCAACGCCCCGGTCCGCCTCACCCACCGTGACCTCGACAAGCCGGTCGTCGACCGGACCGCCACCGGGGACACCGTCGCCCCGGCGGGCGCGTGACCGGGGGAGACACCATGTCCGAGACCCTGATCCCCGCCGCCCCGGCCGCCGATCGGACCGCCCCGGCCGGGCCGTCCGCGCCGAGCGCCAACACCTCGGCCCTGCCGGTCGAGCCCGCCCCGCCCGCCGCTGCGGCCGGTCGCCGGTCCCCGGCCCGCCCCGCACACACCCGGGGCGGTCTGCCGGTGGTGCCGCTGGCGGTCGCGACCGGGAACACTGCCGTCGGGGCCGTGTCGGCCGCCGCGCTGGCGGGCGGCCCGCTGGCGCTGGCCCTGCTCGCCGGTGGCGCGGCTGCCGCGACCGGCGCCGCCGCCCTGCGCTCCCGCACCGCCAAGAACGCCGGCAGGAAGGGCACCGGGCAGACCTCGAACCGCGCCGGTGCCGGTCACCGGCCGGGGGCAGGGGGTCTGTTCGGCGCGCCGGGTCCGGCCGGGGCGCGGTCGTCGCTCGGCCAGCAGCAGCGTCCGGCACGCCCCGGCGCGGCCGGTGCCGGTCGCCCGCCGGGCAGGACCGGCGGCCCGGCCGGGGTGAACGGCCTGTTCGGCGCCGGTGCGTCGGGCCGCCGGGGCGCGGGTTCCGCGTCCCCCGGGCGTCCCGCCGGCGAGCAGGGCCGATCCGGCCGGAACACCGGCGCCGTCAAGGGGTTGGCCTCCGGGCCGGGCGCCCGTGCTGCGGCCGGTCACCGTTCGGTGGCCGGTGGCGGTTCGGGGTCGGGGCTGGGGGTGCGGGCGGCGCAGGTGCGGGCGGCTCGTGCCGATCGGGCGGCGTCGGCGCCGACCCGGCGGGAGAAGCGGGTGCAGGACACCGCCGCCCGCCGCACCGTCGCCGACGCCCGCCGCGCCGCGAAGGTCGCGGCGCGGGAGGAGAAGCGGGCGGCGAAGGCCACCGCCCGCGAACTCACCCGCGCCGGACACAAGGTCCCCGCCTCCGGTTCGGCCGGTGGCGTGGGGGCGGGTTCGGTGAAGCGCACCGCGCGCAAGGCGGCACGGGACGCGCGCCGTCAGGCGAAGCAGGACCGGCGCCTGGCCGCGCGTCAGCAGGCCGGGCAGGACAAGCGTCTGGCCGGTCGGGTGGCGCGGGACGGGCGGGCGGACGACCGGGTGAGGGGGCGTCGGGTGGCGATGCGCAAGGGCGCGGTGGCGCGGGCGGCCCGCAAGCGGCTGCGTCGCTCGGCCGCCCGGTACTGGGCCCGGTGGGCACTGGCCGCGCTGCTGGCCGGCGCGGTCGGCCTGATCGGCGCCGTCACCACCCCGCTCGGCCGTCGCCTGGACATGCCGTGGCTGATGCACCCGGGCCGCAGGTTGTTCGCCCGGATGCTCGGCCGGGCCCGTGACGACCGGCAGGCCCGTGACCAGGCGATCGCCGACGGCCTGGACGCCGCGCTCGCCGCCGCCGAGACCCTCGACACCCCCGTCCCCGACACCGACGAGGGGGAGGTCGCGGACACGGTGCCGCGCGCTCCCCGCAACCACAACTCGACCGACAGCAACGCCGTTTCCCCGGGAGGAACCGTGAGCACCGCCACCGGCAGCACGTTCAGCTTCGCCGAGGTCGCCGCCGAGATGGAGGCCCTGGCCAACACCTTCGACCCCGACGGGATGATGCAGGTCCTCGCCATGTGCGAGGAGATCCCGGACGCCCTCCAGTCGATCGCCAACGTCTTCAAGATCCTGGCGGAGAAGGCGGACGCGGAGTTCCCGCTGGAGGCCCCGATCGCCGAGGCCCTGACCGAGGTCTACTCCCACATCCAGCTCGCCGTGCAGACCGCCGGCGAGATCGGAGAGGTCTTCCGCCGGCTCCACGAGCAGGACATCCGCCGCCACGAGGACCCCCGCAACGGCGAGGAGAAGTGGGATACCAACAACAACTAGCCCACCAGCAGGGCAAGTTCGTCAATCTCTCCACCATCCTCCGGGGCGGGCCGCACAGCACGTGCGGCCCGCCCCGGCCCACACCCGGAGACTCGCATGACCGACCGCCTGAACCTCACCAACCTCCCGCCCGACCACACCCCCCGGACTACGCAGTCGCCCGTCGCGGAGAAGCCCGCCAAGACCTCGCGCTCCCGGGCGGCGAAGCGCGGGGTGCCGCTGGACTGGGCCGCCCCGCACGGCCCCGCCACCGGCGCCCTGTCGGCGGCGACCGGCGCGGGCGCTTTGGCCCTGCTCGGCGCCGCGACCGGCATGCCCGAGGCCCTGCCGTTCGCGGTCGGCGCGGCCGGGGCGCTCGGCCACGGGATCGGCTGGAGCGTGCGCCGGCGCCTGACCGCCGTGAGCCTGGTGACCCGCTCGACGTCGTGGCTGCTCGCCGGCGGCTGGACCACCTGGGCCATCCACACCGGCCCCCTGTCCTGGGCCGCCGCTGGCACCCTCGCCGGGCTCGGCGTCGGGATCGGGGCGATGGCCTCGACCGCCGCCGTCCACGAGGAGGCCGCCGAGGAGGAGCGCTTGGTCGTCTCCCCGCAGACCGCGAAGGCCGCCGATGCCCTCGACCGGCGTCGGCGGGCCGTCGCCCGGGAGTGGGAGGAGCGCATCCAGCGTGTCGCCGGGGTGCAGACCCGGGTGTTCGCGGTGGAGTTCTGGAAGACCGGCGGCGGCTTCTCGCTGGCCGCCGAACTCCCCGGTGGCATGGCCACCTGGGACCAGATCGCCGGGCGGGCCCGGGCGCTTGCGGGGGACGCCCGCCTGCCGCTCGGGTGCGTGATCGCCGTGGAGGAGGGCGACATTCAGGGCCGTGTGGTCCTGGACATCCCCACCGTCAACGGCATGGCCGACGCGGCCCCCTACCCCGACGACTACTCGGCGTTGTCGATCCTGACCGGCATCCCGTGGGGCATGCTCCCCAACCTCGACCCCGTGCGGGTCTACCTGCGGGAGGCGTGCGCGCTGCTGCTCGGCCCGCCCGGCTCCGGCAAGTCCACCCTGGTCGACGGCGTGCTGACCGGCTTCGCCCGCTGCACCGACGTGCTGACCTTCGTCATCGACCTGAAGGCCGGGGCGGTCGGCATCCCGTGGACGCGCCCGTGGCTGGAGGCCACCGGCCGCAAGACCCCCAAGCCCGGCACCGCCCCCGCCCCGGCCGGCACCAAGCCGGGCGTGGACTGGATCGCCTCCACCCCCGAGGAGGCCCTGCGGATGGTGCGGGCGGCGCTGCGGATCAACGCCGCCCGCCAGCACCACTACCAGGACCTGCTGGACGAGATGGACACCACGCTGCTGCCGGTCTCCGCCGCCCTGCCGCAGATCATGGTGGTCGTCGACGAGGGCGCCGAGCTGCTGTCCATCCAGCCCACCGCCGCGCCCGTGCTGAAGGAGCTGCGGGAGGCGGTCCGCAAGGCGATGCGCACCACCCGCGCCATGGGCGTGCGGTTCGTGCTGACCGCCGTGGACGGCAACGTCTCGGCGCTCGGTGACACCGAGGTCCGCAAGTTCTCCCCCGTCGGCGTCGCGCTGACCAGCGGGGAGAGTGCCGGGAACAACCTGGCCAAGATGTTCCCGCGGGCGAAGGTCGACACCCGCCAGCTCAACGCCAAGGGCTCCGGCGTCATCGGCGCCGCCGGCGCCGACGGATTCGCCCCCACCCCCTTCAAGACGTGGAAGACCAGCCCCTCCCAGGTCCGGGCCGCCGTCCTCGCCACCAACCACCTGCGCCCCGTCCTCGACCGGATCTCGGCCGAGGCCGCCGGCGAGGACTACACCCGCCGCTGGAACGAGGACCGCGCCGGCTGGCTCTGGACCACCACCCCCACCGCCCCGGCCGACGACCCGGAGCCGACCGAGACCGGCACCCCGGCCGCCGGACCGGGCGGGTTGAACCTGTCGTCGTTCACGCGGGACGGGCGCACGGCGGCCGGGGACCGGCTGGTGAAGCAGCCGCGCTCCGGCGGCCTCAACCTCTCCGCCCACCGCACCAACCCGGTGCCCGGCGCCACGGCGGAGGACGACGGCGGCAGCGTCTACGAGCCGGTCGTCGACCCCGCGCCGGGGCTTCTCGTCCGTGCCCACGCGGCCGTCGTTGCCGCTGGCGGACGGATGTACGTCTCGGCGCTGGCCGATGCCCTCGGCGTCGACGCCCAGACCCTCGGGGCCGAGTTGAACGGTCTCCTGCGGGCCGTCGGCGTCTCGCGGCCCGGCGCCGGCACCGTCCGCATCGACGGCGACAGCAAGGCCGGCTTCTACGCCCACACCCTCGCCGACGCCCTCACCCGCTACCGCCAGTAGCCGAACCGGCCCCACACAGGCCCACACAGCAAGGGCCACACAGGCCCACACGCGGCGTGTGCCCCACACAGCCGCGTGTGGCCCTCTGAGCTGCCCGTGTGGCCCGTGTGGGGCACACGGCAAGCCCCACACGACCCCCGCCGCGCACCCGGGAACCGGCTCTCCACGGCGGGCCGTGTGCCCCACACACGCTCATGACGCACCGTCACCGAAACCCCGTACGGGAAGGACCGCCACCATGGCCGTCACCATCAGCGTCACCGTCCTGCTCGCCCTCGTCGCCGCCCTCCTCCTCAAGGGCCGCCGCGTTGGGGCCGGCACCGCCGCCGTCCTGTGGCTGTCCGGCTTCACCACCGCCTCCACCGGCCTCGCCGGACCGGTGAACAACTTCCTCGGCGCCCTCGCCGGAATCGTCACCGGCCACTGACCCCACCCGCGCACGACCCCGCCGACGGGAGACCCCGATGGACCGCACCACCAGCACGCAGCCGATCGCCGCCCCGGTGCACCACGGCCTGGACGGCACCCCCTACTACCTCACCCCCGCGCCCGCCTTCACCGCGCCGCCCGCGCTCTACCACCCCGCCGCCCCGGCCCCGATGCCCTACGGCCCGGCGCTCGCCCCCAGCGCCGTCTACCTGCCCGCCCCACCCCCGGCCACAGAGGCCGTCCCGGCGAGGGACCCGTGGCCCGCACGCCTGCTCGCCGGAGGAGTCGCCCTCGGCGCCGGCGGCCTCGGCGTCGGCTACGCGGTTCAGGCCGTTGCGGCCGCCGCCGGGAGCATCGGCGGCCTCGCCGCGCTCGGCGTCGGCGCCTACGCCCTCGCCAAGACCAGCGGTGGCGGGGGCGGCCGAGGCGGTGGCAACGGCGCCGTGAACGTGCACGTCAACGTCACCAACCGCAACCGCTGACCGACTCGTTCACCGCCAACGACTGTGGCGGCGGCCCCCTTCCGGCAAGAACCGGGCCGCCGCCGTCCAGCAGAGAACTGGAGGCATCCAGCATGACCCTTCGCACCACCGACCGCCACCACCTGTCCGCTGCCCTCGCCCTGGCGGCCGACGGCGTCCCCGTGCTCCCGTTGCGGCCCGGGAAGCTGCCGTTCGGCAACTGCTCGACCTGCGCCGGAAACGCGTGCGGCGGCCGGCCGAACATGAAGACCCCCGGCCACTGCACCTGCCCGGCGCCGTGCCACGGCTGGGCCGCCGCCACCACCGACCCCGACGTCATCAACTCGCCCGAATGGGCGCGGGCATGGCGGGAGGCGGCCGCCGTCGGCTACCACCCCGGCGGCGCCGGGTTGACCGTCGTCGACCTCGACAACACGCAGGCCATCGCGTGGGCGCACTCCAACCTGCCCGCGACCCGGACCGTGCCCACCACCCGGGGCGAGCACTGGCTCTACCGGGGCGCCATGGCCTCCGCCAACGCGGTCCGGCCGGGCGTGGACGTCAAGTCGTCCATGTCCTACGCCCGGTGGCTCGGCCCCGGCACCGGCGCCATGGCGGCCCTGCCGGACGTCGTGCGCGCTCTGATCGTGCGGGAGCCCGCCCCGGTCCGGCCGGCGGCCGTCACGGTGTCCGTCCCGGGCGGGGGCGGGACGTGCCCGCACCGCACCCGGACGTTCCTGGAGCGGGGCATCGCCATGGCCGAGCAGCGCATCGCCGAGGCCACCGCCGCCGTGCACGCCACCGTCTTCGGGACGTTCCTCGCCGTGCTGTCGACGCACGGGCGGTGCGGCTGCCTGACCGTGGCCCACACGGAGCGGCTGTTCGCCGTCGCGCAGGCCAAGGGCGAGTCGCCCCGGCACTGCGCCGACGCTTGGGCCAACGCTCTCGTCCGGTTGGGGCTGTGACCGTGGCCGAGGACGAGAAGAACCCCGCGCGGGAGATCATCACGGCGTACGCGCAGGCCCACTTCCGGTACTTCCGCACCGCCGACGGCACCGTCTACGCCCAGCGCAACGGCCACCCGGTGGCGCGGCCGATCCGCTCCCAGGGCACGACCGGCAGCCACCGCCAGGAACTCCTTGTGGGCCTCTACAAGGACGGGCGGGGCGTCTTCAACGGGACGTCGATGAAGGAGGCGCTGGATCTGATCGAGGCGCTGGCGCTGACCGAGGAGGTGCAGGCGGTCCACATCCGAGTGGCCCCGGGTTTCGACGGGGCGACATGGCTCGACCTCGGGCGCTCGGACGGCCTGTCCGTGCGCATCCACCCCACCGGGTGGGACACGGTCGTCCCGGACCCGCGTGAGGTCTGCTGGCGGCGCACCCAGCTCACCGGGGAGCTGCCGGTGCCGGTGAAGGACACCGACGGCAAGGGCATCGACCTGTTGCTGCGGCTGACGAACTTCACCGACGCGCAGACCGAGTGCCTGGCCATCGCGTGGTTGATCGGCTGCCTCGGGCCCGGGGTGCCCGTCCCCGCCCCGTTCCTCACCGGGCCGCAGGGCGCCGGGAAGTCGACGGCGGGCCGGATGATGGTGCGGATCGTCGAGGGCATGAGCGGTGACCTGCGCCGGGCCCCGAAGGACGAGGAGAACTTGGTGGCCGCCGTCGCGGCCGGGTGGGTCACGGCCCTGGACAACCTGTCCCACATGACCCCGGACCTGTCCGACGCCATGTGCTGCATCGTGACCGGCGCCGAGTCCGTCAAGCGTGCCCTGTTCACCGACGGGGACGTCCACCGCTCCGCCTACCGCCGGCCCCTGCTCCTGACCGGCATCGACGTCGGCGTCATCCGCCCCGACCTCGCCGAACGCCTCCTGCCCCTGCGGCTGGAGCGGCCGAAGGTGCGGCGCACCGAGGCGGAGCTGTGGGCGGAGTACGCGGAGGTGCTGCCGATGGTGCTCGGGTCGCTGCTCGACCTCACGGTCAAGGTCCGCGCGGCCGAGGCGGAGACCCCGACCGATCTGCGCATGGCGGACTTCGCTCACCTGTGTGCCCAGCTCGACGCCGCGACCGGATTCGGGGCGCTGGCCGCCTACCGGACCAGCCTGGACGACCTGAACGACGACGTGATCGAGGGCGACCTGTTGGCGCAGACCGTCCTGCGGCACGCCGAGACCATCGAGCCGGGAGGGGCGCAGCGGATGACGTCGACGGAGTGGCTGCACTGCCTCGGGCGCCTCTACGGCGGCGACGACTTCCGCACCCTGCCCAAGGGCTGGCCGACCACCGGCAAGGTGCTGTCCGACCGGCTCAAGCGCCTTCAGCCCACCCTCGCGGCCCGGGGCGTCCTGATCGACAGCGGCCGCGACCACGGCGGCCGCTACCTCCTCATGGCTCGCCCCGCGCCCGCGCCGACGCACGAGCAGCCCGAGTTGGGCTGACCGTACGGACAAGCAAGAAGAGCACCGGGCAGCGAGGCGGGTGCTCTTCTTGCTGTTCGGCGAAGCCGCCCAAGGGTCGTGCCGCGCAGCGGCTCCTCACTTCGCCCTGAGGGGGCCCAAGCACTACAGGCAGCCCCTCCCTTTTCCTAAGTAGGAAGACGCTGCGTCACGTGCGTCACGCGGGCCGGAAAACGGCCCCTGGCCAGCACCGAAGGCCGTGACGCAGACGGCAACCTCTGCGTCATGCTGCGTCACCTGCGTCACGGGCTGCGTCGCGCCGTGACGCAGCCCGTGACGCACGCCCAACCGCCGCGTCACGAGAAACCCGCAGGTCAGAAGCCTGCGTGACGCTGATGACGGACGTGACGCAGAAATCCCCACCTCGGACAACGCGCGCTGACGAGACCGCGTCCCCGGCCCGCGCTCTTCAGTGACGAGCACCCGCCCTTGCCCCGCCGCCACCCAGGGAGCACACGTGACCCCTGTTCTGCTCAAGGTCCCCGACGTCATGGACGCCCTTCAGATGAGTCGCAGCAAGGTCTACGACCTCATCCGCGCTGGCGCCCTCGCGAGCTTCAAAGAAGGCGGCTCCCGCCGCATCCCCGTCACCGCCCTGCACGACTACGTCCGCACCAAGATGGAGGAGGCCGCCTGATGGCCAAGCGAGCCAACGGCGAAGGCAGCATCATTCGCATGAAGGGGCGCGACCTGTTCCACGGCCGGGTCTACGTCACGACCACGTCCGGTCAGATCAAGCGGGTCTCCGTGTACGGCAAGACTCGCGACGAGGTGCGCGAGAAGATCACGGCACTTCAGGCCCAGGACAACCAGGGAATCCCGACGCCCGACACCAACGTCAAGATGGCCGAGTACCTCATGTACTGGCTGGCGACGGTCGTGAAGGAGAACCGTCGCCCGAAGACCCACCAGGGCTACGAGAGCGTGGTCCGGGTGCACCTGATCCCGGGGCTCGGGACCAAGAAGCTCCGGACGCTCCGGGCCGCCGACGTTCGTACGTGGCTCGTGCGCGTGGCCAACGCGTGCCAGTGCTGCAAGAGCGGACGGGACGCGGCCCGGCAGAAGCCGAAGTGCTGTGCGGCAGGGGAGTGCTGCGGGACCAAGCTCTCTCGGCGCATGGTCCAGTCGATCCACGCCGTTCTGCGGAACGCGCTGGAGAGCGCCGTCCGGGAAGAGCTGATCGTGCGGAACGTCGCCAAGCTGGTGCAGGTGCCGTCACCCGATTACAGCGCCGGGCAGGGGCTGACCGTCCCGCAGGCGCGCCTGCTCCTGAAGGCGGCGAGCGCCGACCGCCTTCATGCGCTCTACGTACTGGCCCTCGCCATGGGGCTCCGGCGCGGCGAGTTGCTCGGCCTGCACTGGGCGGCGGTGGACCTTGAGCGCGGGACGCTGATCGTGTCCAGCAACCTTCAGCGGGTGGACGGGACGCTTCAGCTCGGTCCGACCAAGACGGCATCCTCGCTGCGGACGCTGCCGCTCCCCGCGGTTGTGCTGGAGGCTCTGCGGGCCCACCGCGAGCGACAGGCGCAGGAACGGGTGGCGGCCGGTGAACGCTGGACCGAGACCGGGTTGGTGTTCACGAGCAGGGTGGGGACGCCGATCGAGCCGGACAACCTGCGGCGGAGCTGGTACCCGCTCCGGGACCGGCTCGGGCTCACCCTCCGCTTCCACGACCTGCGCCACACCTGCGTGACCTTGCTGCTGGACCTGCGGGTCCCGCCGCACATCGTTCGGCAGATCGCCGGCCACAGCGACATCGGGGTGACGATGAAGGTCTACGCCCACGCGTCGCTGGACGAACAGCGGAAGGCCCTCGGGTCGCTCAGCGACAAGCTCACCTGAGCCGTTGGCGTACGGGTAGGCGTACCAGGGCATGCAAACGGCCCCGGAGAGGATCTCTCCGGGGCCGTTTTGCCTTTTCAGGCGCCTGTGGCCAGGGCCGGGGTCGAACCGGCGACCTTCCGCTTTTCAGGCGGACGCTCGTACCAACTGAGCTACCTGGCCGTACTGCACCGTCTCTTGCGAGACGAGCGATCCCGACGGGACTTGAACCCGCGACCTCCACCTTGACAGGGTGGCGAGCTAACCAACTGCTCCACGGGACCTAGTAGTGGCGAACCACTCAGGTCTTGCGGCACAACACTTTACTACGGTACTGCGTGCCCCCAACGGGATTCGAACCCGTGCTACCGCCTTGAAAGGGCGGCGTCCTGGGCCACTAGACGATGAGGGCTTGCGGCCTGTCCGGCTGTTTCCAGCGTTCGGGGACGTCGAGAAGCATATGGGATGTCGGGCCGAACGCCAAAACGGGTTTCGGCCGGGCGGGCGGCGGCCGGGGGCGGGGCGGCGGCGGGGGTCAGGACCAGCCGAGCTCGTCGAGCTCGTGGTCGTCGAATCCGAAGTGGTGGGCGACCTCGTGGATGACCGTGGTGCGGACCTCCTCGACGACCTGCTCGCGGTCCTCGCACAGGCGCAGGGTCGGGCCCCGGTAGACGATGATCCGGTCCGGCAGGACGCCCGCGTACCACTCGCCGCGCTCGGTGAGCGGGGTGCCCTCGTAGAGGCCGAGCAGCTCGGGGTCGGCGGGGTCGGGCTCGTCCTCGACGAAGACGGCGACGTTGTCCATCATGGCCGCGAGTTGCGGCGGGATCCGGTCGAGCGCGTCGGCGACCAGTACCTCGAACTCTTCCCGGGTCATCTCCACCGGTTCATTGTCGGGTCTGCGGTGACGGCGTGCCAGGCGGTCGGGGCCGGTGTTTCATGGGTCTGTGACGACCTCGGAGGACCTGGCCGCGGACGGTGCGGCGGTGGGCGCGGTGCGGCGCCGGCCGCCGGTGCTGCGCGGGCAGGGGCCGGCGGTGGCGGTGGTGGCCGCCGGCGGGGCGCTGGGGGCGGCGGCCCGGTACGGCGCGGGGCTGCTGTGGCCGACCGGGCCCTCGGCCTTCCCGTGGACGACGCTGCTGGTGAACGTGGCCGGGTGCGCGGTGATCGGGGTCTTCCTGGTGGTGGTCACCGAGGGCCGGCCGGCCCACCCGCTGCTGCGGCCGTTCTTCGGCACGGGTGTGCTCGGCGGGTTCACGACCTTCTCGACGTACGCGGTGGACGTCCGCCGGCTGCTGGAGGAGGGGCGGCCCGGACCGGCCGCGGCGTACCTGGGGCTGACCCCGGCGGCGGCGATGGCGGCGGTCTGGGCGGCGGCCGCGGTGACGCGCCGTCTGCTGCGGCGCGGTGCCGGGAGAGCGCGGTGACGGGCCCGGCGACGGGCGCGGCGGAGCCCCGGCTGGGCGGTCCTGCGCTGCGGCTGACCGTGCTGGTCGGCGAGAACGACCGGTGCCACCACCGCCCGCTGTACAGCGAGATCGTGCACCGGGCGCGGGCCGCCGGGCTGGCCGGGGCGAGCGTCTTCCGGGGGGTCGAGGGGTTCGGCGCCTCCTCGATGGTGCACACGGCGCGGCTGCTGTCGCTGAGCGAGGACCTGCCGGTGGCGGTGGTGATCGTGGACACCGAGGAGCGGGTGCGGGCGTTCCTGCCCGAGCTGGCGGGGCTGGCGGTGGAGGGGCTGGTGGCCCTGGAGCGGTGCGAGGTGCTCCGGTACGCCGGGCGGGCCGGCGGCGCGGCGGCGGGGGAGGGGGAGGGCGGGGCGTGAACTGGCTGCTGGTGGTGGCCGGCGCGCTGGTCGGCGCGCCGCTGCGGTACCTGACCGACCGGGCGGTGCAGTCCCGGCACGACTCGGTGTTCCCGTGGGGGACCTTCGTGGTGAACGCGGGCGGCTGCCTGGTGCTCGGGCTGGTGACCGGGGCGGCGGCGGCCGGGGCGGCGTCCCCGCGCGTCCAGCTGCTGCTCGGGACCGGGCTGTGCGGGGCGCTGACCACGTACTCGACGTTCTCGTACGAGACGCTGCGGCTGGCCGGGAGCGGGGCCGGGCGGTACGCGGCGGCGAACGTGGCGGGCGGCGTCGCGGCGGGCCTGGCGGCGGCGTACGCGGGGGCGGAGCTGGCCGCGGCGCTCTGGGGCTGAGCCGAGGGTCCGGGGTACGGGGTCCGGGATGCGGCGTGTGGGGGCCGGTGCGGCGGTCCGGTGCCCGTCCGGGTGCTTCCGGTGGCCCCACCCGTGTCCGGGCGCCCGCGGCGGCCGTTGGACACCCGCAAGGGTGGCCGTGCGCGGTGGGTGGGCGGCCCGGGCGGGGCGGGTGCAGGAGAGGGACTCGGTGGCGGCGATGCGTGCGGTGCGGGTGGTGCGTGCGGTGACGGAGCGGGAATCGGCGGTGGTGCGGAGCGCCGTGGTGCGCGGCGCGGCGGTCCTGGCGGTGGCCGGACTGGGGCTGACCGGCTGCATGTCGGTCGGGCCGGGCGCCGACGAGAAGCACGGTGTGGTGCCGGTCGGCCAGGCCGGGACGCCGACCAGGCCGGGGGCGACCCCGTCCGCCTCGCCGAGCGGCAGTGGGCACCCGGGGGGTGTGACCGGGCGGACGGAGCGCGCGGCGGGCGCGCAGGCCCAGAGCGCGCCGACCGGGGGGATGAACGCGGCCCCGGGCGAGGTGGCCGGCGGCGTGAACGGGGCGGCGGGCGCGGGCAGCGGCAACGGTGCGGGGGGCGCGAACGGCGCGCCCTCCGGTGGCGACCAGGTACCGGCAGCGGGCCTCGGTGATTCCGCGCCCGGCGCGACCGGCACCGCAGGGGGCGCGAACGCCAGCCCCGCGCCCCGTCCGGGCTCCGGTGGCACGTCCACGGGCGGGTCGGGCGGGGGCACGGCGGGCGGCGGCGCGGGCGGCCCGGGCCACCCCTCGGGCGGCGCCGGGGCCACCGCGGGAGGCGCCGGGGGCGGCGCCGGCGGAACCACCGCCTCCGCCCCGCCGGCCAGCCCGACCGGGCACTCGTCCTCCCCGGAGCCCGGCCACGGCACCCCGGCCCCGAGCGCCACCACGGCCCCGGAACCGACCCCCGCGCCGAGCAGCACCGCGCCCTCCAGCTCGGGTGTGCCGGGTGGGCACTGAGCGCCGATCCGCAGCCTGGCCAGCACATTTGCCTCCGATCCCCAGGTTCGTCTATGGTGGTAGATCGTTCGTTTGATCCATTTGACTGGCGCCCTACTCCCATCTGGCGCCCTTGGCGCGTTCCGGCGATCCGTGGCTGACCGCATAGAGGCGGTTGTGAAACAGAACCCCGGACTTTGGCGCGTGCCACTTCCGGAAGGTTTTGCATGTCTCTCGTTGACGACGCCCGCTTCGCCATGCCCGCGAGCGAGTCCGCCGCCGATGCCACCACCACCGCCCCCGCCGAGGCCGACGCCGAGCTGATCGCCGCCGTCGACGCCGTCGAGGACACCGACACCGACGCCGCCATCGAGGCCGAGGACACGGCCGCCGACGCCGAGGCCGACGAGCCCGACGCCGAGCCGACCATCACCTTCGGCGACCTGGGCCTGCCGGACGAGGTCGTCCGCGCCCTCGCCAAGCGCGGCGTCACCACCCCGTTCCCGATCCAGGCCGCGACCATCCCGGACGCCCTGGCCGGCAAGGACGTGCTGGGCCGCGGCCGCACCGGCTCCGGCAAGACCCTCAGCTTCGGCCTGCCGCTGCTGACCCGCCTCGCCGGCGGCGAGCGCACCCGCGCCAAGCACCCGCGCGGCCTGATCCTCGTCCCGACCCGCGAGCTGGCCATGCAGGTCGCCGACGCCCTGGAGCCGTTCGGCTCGGTGCTCGGCCAGCGCCTCAAGGTCGTCTGCGGCGGCACCTCGATGTCGAACCAGATCTACGCGCTGGAGCGCGGCGTCGACGTCCTGGTCGCCACCCCGGGCCGCCTGCGCGACCTGATCAACCGCGGCTCGGCCAAGCTCGACGACGTCCAGGTCGCCGTCCTCGACGAGGCCGACCAGATGGCCGACATGGGCTTCCTGCCCGAGGTCACCGAGATCCTCGACCAGGTGCCGGCCGGCGGCCAGCGCCTGCTGTTCTCCGCCACCCTGGAGAACGAGATCGACACCCTGGTGAAGCGCTACCTGAACAGCCCGGTCACCCACGAGGTCGACCCGTCGGCCGGCGCCGTCACCACCATGACCCACCACATCCTCGTGGTGAAGCCCAAGGACAAGGCGCCGATCACCAACGCGATCGCCGCCCGCAAGGGCCGCACGATCATCTTCGTCCGCACCCAGATGGGCGCCGACCGCGTCGCCGAGCAGCTCGTCGAGGCGGGCGTGAAGGCCGACGCGCTGCACGGCGGCATGACCCAGGGCGCCCGTACCCGGGTGCTCGGCGACTTCAAGGACGGCTACGTCAACGTCGTCGTCGCCACCGACGTCGCCGCCCGCGGCATCCACGTCGACGGCATCGACCTGGTGCTCAACGTCGACCCGGCCGGCGACCACAAGGACTACCTGCACCGCTCCGGCCGCACCGCCCGGGCCGGTCGCTCCGGCACCGTCGTCACCCTGGTGCTGCCGCACCAGCGCCGCGGCGTCTTCCGCCTGATGGAGGACGCGGGCGTGGAGGCCAGCCGCCACATCCTCGACCACGCCTTCGACGCCGAGGTGGCCCGGATCACCGGCGCCCGCTCGCTGGTCGAGGTCCAGGCGGAGAGCGCGGCCAACATCGCCGGTGCCGCCGAGCGCGAGGTCGCCGACATGACCCGCCAGCTGGAGCGCGCCCAGCGCCGCGCCGCCGAGCTGCGCGACGAGGCCGACCGCCTGTCCGCGCGGGCCGCGCGCGAGCGGGCCGAGCTGGGCATCGAGGACGAGGCCCCGGCCGCCGAGGCCGAGACCGAGGGTGCCGCCGCCGACGAGGCCGCCCCGGTGGCCGCCGCCGAGCCGGCCGCCCCGGCGGCCGAGGAGCGCACGCCGTCGTACCGCGAGGCGCGCACCGAGCGTCCGTCGTTCGGCCGCGACCGCGGTGACCGCGGCGACCGCTCGTTCAACCGTGACCGCGACGAGCGCGGCGGCCGTTCCTTCGGCCGTGACCGTGACGACCGCGGTGGCCGCTCGTTCGGTGACCGTGAGCGCGGCGGTTTCAACCGTGACCGTGACGACCGTGGTGGCCGTTCCTTCGGTGACCGTGAGCGCGGTGGCTTCAACCGTGACCGTGACGACCGTGGTGGCCGTTCCTTCGGTGACCGTGAGCGCGGTGGCTTCAACCGTGACCGTGACGACCGTGGTGGCCGCTCGTTCGGTGACCGTGAGCGCGGTGGCTTCAACCGTGACCGTGACGACCGTGGTGGCCGTTCCTTCGGTGACCGTGAGCGCGGTGGCTTCAACCGTGACCGTGACGACCGTGGTGGCCGCTCCTTCGGTGACCGTCCGGCCCGTTCCTTCGGTGACCGCGACCGCTCCTTCGGCCGGGACCGCGACGAGCGCGGCGGCAGCAACAACCGTCCGTTCGCCCGCCGCGACGACCACCGCTCCGGCGGCCGTCCGCAGTCCGGTGGCTTCAACCGGGACCGTGACGACCGCGGCGGCCGCTCCGGCGGCGGCTTCAACTCCGGCTTCAACCGCGACGACCGCAAGCCGCGCTGGAAGAACTGACGCCGCACGGCGGCTGATGCCGCCCAGCGTCTGACGCACCCTCGACGGGCCCGCTCCACTCCGGTGGAGCGGGCCCGTCGCCGTTCCCGGCGACCCGGTTGTTCTACGGCCGAGAATAACCAGTGGCGCGCCGCCCCGGCCGTCCCCTACCGTCGGCGGCATGAGCAGCAGAATGCGTGAGGTGGCGGCGGTCAACGAGGGCATCGCCGAACAGGGGGGCTACCGCGCGACCGGGGGCGAACTCGTCGAGCTGGCCGAGTCGTTGGCGGCGGCGCGGGCCGGCACGGTGTCGTACGACCCGGCCGGGCTGGACGCGCTGGTCGCGGCGGGCGGGCCCGGTCCGGCGGCGGCGGGCACCGTCGAGGTGACGGCCGAGGGCAGCGTCCAGGCGGCCCACCGGCTGGTCGCGGCAGGCGGCGGAGAGGTCGGGGTGCTCAACTTCGCCTCCGCGCGGAACCCCGGCGGCGGCTACCTGCGCGGCGCCCGTGCCCAGGAGGAGGACCTCTGCCGCAGCGCGCTGCTGTACACCTGCCTGCTGGAGGCGCCGGACTACTACGAGGCGCACCGGGCCTCCGCCGACCTCCGGTACAGCCACCGGGTGATCGTCTCGCCAGGGGTGCCGGTGATCAGGGGCGAGGACGGCGGGCTGCTGGCGCGGCCGTACCCCGTGACCTTCCTGACCTCGCCCGCGCCGAACGCGGGGCAGCTGGCCCTGCGCACGCCCGGGGGCGTGGACGTCCGGGGCGTGCTCGCCGAGCGGGCCGAGCGGGTGCTCGCGGCGGCCGCCCGGCACGGGGTGCGCGCGCTGGTGCTCGGGGCGTGGGGCTGCGGGGTGTTCCGCAACGACCCGGCCGAGGTGGCGGAGGCCTTCGAGCAGGCGCTGGCGCGCTACGGCGCGGCCTTCGACCGGGTGGTCTTCGCGGTCTGGGACCGGACGCCGGTCTCGCCGAACCGGGCCGCCTTCGAGGCCCGGTTCGGGGCTTAGCCGGGCCGGGGCCGCAGCCCCGGCCCCGGGCCTCAGGCCTTGCGGGTGACCAGCGCGGACGTGAGCGCGGAGGCGGCGGTCACCACGCCGGTGACGGCGAAGACGGACGGCCAGGCGCCGATCTTCTTCGCCAGCGGGTGCGAACCGCCGAAGGCCGCCACGTACAGACCGGTCAGCGCGGCCGCGGCGGGCGCTCCCGAGCGCCGGTTCCACTGCGCGGCGGCGGCGGTGCCGGCCACCGCCAGCACGGCGCCGCCGAGCCGGCGCTTCCCGGTCCACCGGGCGACGCCGTAGCCGCCGACCAGGCCGCTCGCCGCGGTCAGTGCGGCCGGTGCGGTGCTCGCGAGCGCGTTCGGGATCCTCGCCATCGTCGACTCCACTCCTCGGCGGATCCGGTGCGGACCCGCGCAGTACTCGGGACTCCTCGGACCTCCGACCCTAACCCTCCGCCTCCCTCGGCCCTCCGCCTCCCCCGGTTCGTCCGGCTACCGCATCGCCTGCTCCAGGGGCAGCGCGGGCGCGGCGGCCGCCAGCCGGGCCGCGGCCTCCTCCGGCGCCAGGACCCGCTCCAGCCGCAGGTCCCCGGGCACCTGCTCGACGAACCGCCCGGCCGCCCAGCTCCGCTCGTAGGGCTGCGGGTCCAGGACGAGGGTCCGCACGCCGTCCACCACCGGGATGTCCTCCGGCATGCCCTCGTTCCAGATCCAACCACCGTCCGGCGCGACCAGGTTGAACGCGCCGGTCGCGATGAACCGGCGGCCGTCCAGCCAGGTGCTGCGGCTGAGCGCGACCACCTCCGGGTCGGGGCGGACGCCGGGCAGGTGGCCGCCGCCGATCAGCGCCTCGGCCAGCAGGGTGTGCAACTGGAAGTTGTCGGTC
Source organism: Kitasatospora sp. NPDC057692 (assembly GCF_042799475.1). Classification (NCBI taxonomy): domain Bacteria; kingdom Bacillati; phylum Actinomycetota; class Actinomycetes; order Kitasatosporales; family Streptomycetaceae; genus Kitasatospora; species Kitasatospora sp. NPDC057692. The sequence goes on from NZ_JBHVIV010000029.1 coordinate 65,207, forward strand.
AGGCCGTCCATCCGGAGCAGGTAGCCGGTGCCGCTCGGGCGGTGCAGGACGAGCAGCGGTTCGTCGTCGAGGGCCGCGGCCAGGTACCGCAGGCCCTTGAGGTCGTGCTGCTCGGACCGCTCGCGGTAGCGGTCGATCAGCTCGGTGAGGACGTCGGTCACGCCGTCGGCGCGGGCCGCGCGGCGGACGGCGGTGTGCGTGCAGAGCGCGAACGCGGCCCGCTGCCACAGGCCGAGCGTCCACCAGCCGGCCACCGCCCGGTGGGCCTGCCGGGTGTCCGTCCGCCCGTCGTCGGCGATCCGGGCGTGGGCCCGGCCGGGGTCGTCCCGGTCGGGGTCCGGCAGGGCGTCCTCGTCGCTCTCCGCCCACCGGTCGAGCAGCAGCAGCGCCCCGGTCAGGGCCTCGCGCAGCCCGGCGAGCACACGGTCGGCGCAGGCCGACGGGTCGGCGCCGCGCTCGACGCAGGCGCCGACCATCATCGCCAGATGCGCGCGGGGGAACAGCGGGGTGTCGGTGAGCAGCGCGGACAGCCGGGGCCCGACCGCCGCCGACTCCGCCTCCCCGGCGGGCCCGAGCAGCCCGCCCAGCCGGCGCAGCGCGGTGTCGAAGCGCTCACCGCCGACCGGTCCGTCCTCCGCCGGGCCGGCCACGGCGTCCTCCAGGGCGCCCACCGCCGCGGCGAGGGCGGACTGCTGACGGACCGACGGCCCCGCGGGGCGGCCGTCCTGCGCGGAACGGTCATCGAACACCATTCGCCGCAGCATAGGTGCCCGCGGGCGGCTGTCGGTACCGGATGGGAGACTCGCCCGGTGACCGACCACGAGATCACCGACGGCCTCTACCGGATCCGCAACGTCGCCACCGGCCTGCTGCTGGAGGTGCCCGGCGGCAGCCGCCGCAGCGGCGTGAAGGTGCTGCTCGCCGCCGCGGACGGCTCGGACGCCCAGCTCTGGCGGCTGACGGCCGTCCACCCGGGCGGCGCGCTGTTCCACGTCGAGAACGTCGCCGGCGGCAAGCGCCTGGACGTCACCGGTGCCGCGACCGAGAACGGCGTACCGGTCCAGCAGTGGTCCGCCAACGCCTTCGGCGCCCAGGAGTGGCTGGTCGAGCACCACGTCGACGCCCCCGGCACCTACACCCTCACCAGCTTCATCAGCGGAAAGCCCCTCACCGCCCCGGCCGCCGAACGGGCCGCGGATCCCGAGGCCCCGGCCGCCCCCGTCCACCAGTGGGAGGACACCGACTCCGCGACCCAGTGGTGGCACCTGGAGCGGGCCTAGCTACTTTGACCCCGCGTGCTTGAACACCGACCGGTCGTGCCAGCGCAGGTGGCCGTGTGCCTGCGGGGCGACCGGTCGGCCGTGCGGGAGCGGCACCGCGCGGTCGTGCAGCGCCAGGACGGCCGCGCCGGCGGGGGAGTCGGTCCGGAAGCGCGGGGAGATCCGCACGGTGCGGTCCTCCGTCACTCCGAGCACGCCGAAGTCGAACAGTGCGTGGTGCAGCGAGCAGAGCGCGAAGGCGTTGGCGAGCTCGTCGGGGCCGCCCTGGCTGTGCCAGCGGATGTGCGCCGCCTCGATGCCGACCGGGCGGCCGCCGAGCCTGCCGTCGTAGCCGCAGAAGGCGCAGGCGTGGTCGAACGCCCGCAGCACGTCGGCGGCGAACCCGGCGGCCCGCACCCGCCGTTGGACCAGCCGGAAGACCGGGCCCGGCGCCGCGGCGGTGCCCGGGCCGGTGGCCGGACCATCGAGGCCGAGGTCCGCGACGTCCAGGTCCGCGATGTCCAGGTCCGGGAGCCCGACGCCCGCCTGCTCGCAGATCGCCGCCTCCAGGGTGGGCGTGAAGTGCAGGTCGAGCAGCAGCCGGACGGCGACCGGCCCGGCCGAGGGGTCCTCGGTGAGCAGCCGCTCGACCTCGGGCCGCAGCCGGCCGATCGCGCCCACCCCGCGCAGTGCCGCGCCGCTGTCCCGCACGTCCGCCGTGCCGAGCTCGCGCCCGGCGGCGTCGGACAGCGACCAGAGGCTCCGCTCCAGGTGGACGAACGGCATCGCCGCCCGCTGGGCGGCCGTCGCCCGGCCGACCGGCGGACCGAAGTCGTTGATCAGCCGGCTGACCGGCTCCTCGGCCTCCGTGTACGCGACCGCGCCGCTCCCGAGGCGGGCGTGCCGGCCCAGCAGCCAGAGCAACAGCAGCGGCTTGTGCGGGGCCCGCACCCCGCCGGTGTTCGCCCGCCGGAGCCGCTGCAGGGCGTCGAGCAGTTCCGCCCGTCGCATCGCCCGCGCTCCCCCGCCCGCGCCCTCCCGTCCGCGCCCGGCCTACGCCGACAGGTTGGCCCGGAGGGCGTCGAGGTCGGCGTCGGTGGCGCCGTGGGCGTGCAGGTAGGCGGGGAGGGAGCCGTGCCGGTCGTGGATCCAGGCGAAGGAGGAGGCGAGCAGCTCCGCCGAGACCGGCCGGGAGAGCCGCTCGGCGCCGGTCTCGTCGAGGTACGGGGCGGGGCCGTCCAGCAGGCCGAGACCGGCGTTGGAGCGCAGGTAGTCCGTGGTGACGTCGGCCTCGGAGGCGCCCAGCAGGGACTGGACGACGGCGATGGTGAGGCCGGTGCGGTCCTTGCCGACGGCGCAGTGCACCACGGCCGACAGGGTGCCGGGGGCGCCGAGGCGGCGGATCGCGGCGACCAGCGACGGGCCGGCGGTGGCGGCCATGAACGGGTACAGCTCGGCCTGGTCCTCCGGCCAGGGGCGCTCGGTGTCCTCCCGGTTCGCGGGCAGCGTGGGGAGGTGGAGGGTCTCCTGGTCGAGGCCGTCCACCTTGTCCGGGAAGAAGCCCCGCTCCTCCGCGCTGCGCAGGTCGATCACGGTGCGCAGGCCGAGGGCCTTGAGCCGCAGCGCGCCCTCGGGGGTGAGGGCGTGGAAGGAGCCGGAGCGGAACAGCACGCCCCGGCGGAGCGCACCGACGCCCCCGGCGTCACGGAAGTTGCGCACTCCGGGGATGTCGATGAAGGCGGACTGCACGTCGTCGGTCATGGCCACCACCGTACGGTCGCGGACCGTGCCAGGGGAAGGAAACGGTCCGGCTTTCCGATCTTGGCCGGAAGCCGGGTCGCCCGCGGACGGGAGCCGGATCCGCCCCGCGTCCGGGAGCCGGTTCGGCCCCCGGGTCGCGCTCACCGGCCGCCGGAGACGTCCAGGAACGCGCCCGTGGTGTACGAGGAGGCGGGCGACAGCAGGAAGAGGATCGCCTCCGCGACCTCCTCGGGCCGCCCGCCGCGGCGCATCGGCAGGTTCGGCGCGACCCGGTCGACCCGGCCGGGCTCGCCGCCCAGGGCGTGGATGCCGGTGTGGATCAGGCCGGGACGCACGGCGTTGACCCGGATGCCCTCGGCGGCGACCTCCAGGGACAGTCCGCGGGTCATCGAGTCGACGGCCCCCTTGGCCGCCGCGTAGTCCACGTACTCGTTGGGCGAGCCGAGCCGGGAGGCCGCCGAGGAGACGTTGACGATGGCGCCGCCGCGCCCGCCGTGCCGGGTGGACATCCGGCGGACGGCCTGCGCGGCGCACAGGAACGGGCCGGTGATGTTGGCGGCCCAGATCCGGTTCAGCCGCTCCTCGTCGATGTCCTCCAGCCGGCCCTGCTGCTCCAGGGTGCCGGCGTTGTTCACCAGGGCGGTGAGCGGCCCGAGTTCGGCGTCGACGGTGTCGAACAGCCGGGCCACCTCGGCGCTGCGGGTGACGTCCGCGCGGACGGCCAGCGCGGTGCCGCCGTCGGCCCGGATCGCGTCCACCACCGAGGCGGCGGAGGCCTCGTCCGCCCGGTAGTTGACGCACACCCGGTACCCGCGCCGCCCGGCGAGCAGCGCGGTGGCGGCGCCGATGCCGCGCCCGGCACCGGTGATCAGAACGACGTCGGGCTGTTCGGAACCGTTCGCGGTCGACATGCCCCGCACCCTACTCGCCCGCCCGCCGGAAAAACGGTTCGCCCGGTGCGGCCCCGCCCCGGCAGACTCCTCGGCACCGGCCGACGAGAGGAGCCCCGCCCGTGTCCACCGCGCCCGGCACCGTCCTGCTCTCCGGCATCGTCGGCTCGACCGCGTACGGGCTGGCCCACGCCGGCTCCGACATCGACCGGCTCGGCCTGTTCGCCACCCCGACCGAGGGCCTCCACGGCCTGCACCGCCCCGCCGAGTCGCACGTCACCACCGCCCCGGACCGCACCCTGCACGAGGCCGCCAAGTGGTGCCGGCTGGCGCTCGGCTGCAACCCCACCGCCTCGGAGCTGGTCTGGCTGCCCGAGGACCTCTACGAGGTCCGCACCCCGCTCGGCGAGGAGCTGATCGCGATCCGCCGCTCCTTCCTCAGCGCCCGGGCCGTCCGCAACGCCTACCTCGGCTACGCCACCCAGCAGTTCCGCAAGCTGCTGACCCGCGACACCACCGACCCGGCCACCCGCGCCCGGGCCGCCAAGCACGCCCGCCACCTGGTCCGCCTCCTCGACCAGGCCCTCCACCTGCACGAGGCCGGCCACAACCTGGTCCGGCTGCCCGACCCGGAGCGCGTCCGCGACCTCGGCGAGCGCATCGCCGACGACCCCGCCCGTGCCGACCGCCTCCTCGCCGCCGCCACCGACCGCCTCGACCGCCCCGGCGTCCTCCCCGACCGCCCCGACGAGCGCCCCGCCGACGCCTGGCTCCGCCGCGTGCGCGCCGCCCACTGGACGCCGACGCGCGACGCCGACCCCACCGGGTAGGATCGCGGCGGCCCGCCGCCCACCCGGCCCGGGCCACGGGCCGCTAGCTCAATCGGCAGAGCTGCGGACTTTTAATCCGTAGGTTCAGGGTTCGAACCCCTGGCGGCCCACCGGGTGCGGGGCCCGGGTCGGAGCGGTTCCGGCCCGGGCCCTCGGCGTTCGCGCCGGGCGCCGTCCCTCCCGCACGACCCCGGGCCGCACGGGACCCCGGTCCGGCGCGCCACCGGACGCCGGGCCTGATCGCGTCGGTCGTCCTCCCGGTCGTCGCCACCGGGGTCCAGCCGAACCGCGGGCGGCGGCGGGTTCTCGGTGGTCACCGGGGCCGGGTCCGGGCTGTACGGGCGCCGTCGGGCGCTCCGTCGGGCCCGGTCACCCCCGCCCCCACGGGCGGGGGTGGTCAGTGGAGCGCGGTGAGGCGGCCGTGGTCGAGGGTGAGGACGTCGTCGACGGCGCCGAGGGCGGCGTGGTCGTGGGTGACCAGGAGGGTGGTCCGGCCGCGGGTGGCGTCGAGGACGTCGGCGAGGACGGCGGCGGCGGTGTCCGGGTCGAGGCCCTCGGTGGGTTCGTCGAGGACGAGGACGGGCGGGTCGGCGAGCAGGGCGCGGGCCAGCAGCAGGCGTTGGCGCTGGCCGCCGGACACGGTGGCGCCGTCCCCGCCGAGCACGGTCTCCCAGCCGTCGGGCAGGGACTCGATCCAGTCGAGCAGCCGGGCCCGGCGGGCGGCCTCGCGCAGGTCCTCGTCGGCGGCGTCGGGGCGGGCCAGGCGCAGGTTGGCCCGGATCGTGGTGTGGAAGACGTGGGCGTCCTGGGTCATGCCGGTGATCACCCGGCGGACGTCGGCGCCCGCGCAGTCGCGCAGTTCACGGCCGCCGACCCGGATGCTGCCGCCCTCGTAGGGGACGAACCGCATCAGCGCCGCGATCAGCGTGGACTTGCCGGAGCCGCTGGCGCCGAGCAGGGCGACCCGGCGGCCGGGCGGCAGGCGCAGGCTGACGCCGTCGAGCGCGGCGGGGCCGTCGGCGCGGTGGCGGACCCGCAGGTCGGTGATCTCGACGCCGAGCGGGCCCCCGGCGGGGAGCGGGTGCGGGTCGGCCGGGTCGGTGACCGGCGGCGGGGTGTCCATGAGGTCGGCGAGCCGGCGGGCGGAGGCCCAGACGAAGGCCAGTCGGCGGGCGGCGGCGGGCAGGGCGGCCAGGGCGTCGAAGGAGACCAGGGCGAGCACCGCGAGGACGGTGAGCTGGACGGCGGGCAGCCGGCCGTCGGCGTGGGCGCGCAGGCCGAGCCAGGTGGCGCCGACCGTGGCGGCGGCCTGGAACAGCAGGACCACGGCGGAGGCGAGCGAGGTGGTCAGCGCGCCGCGGCGCTCCAGGGCGGCGATCCGGTCGGTGGCGGCGGAGGCCCGCCGGTGGGCGCGGTCGCGGGCGCCGTACGCGGCAAGGTCGGCCGCACCCGCGGTCAGGTCGACGGTGAGCGCGGCGAGTTCGGCGCGCGCGGCCTTCTCCGCCCGCCCGGTCCGGCGGGACAGCGCGAGCACCAGGGCGGGCACCAGCAGGCCCGCCGCCGCGAGCAGCAGCCCGAGCAGCAGCCCGGCGGAGGGCAGCAGCGCCAGGGCGGCGCCGGTGGCGGCCGCCGCGACCAGGCCGGCCGCGGTGACCGGGACGAGGACGCGCAGCAGCAGGTCCTGGGCGGCGTCGACGTCGTCGACCAGGCGGGTCAGCAGGTCGCCGCCGCGGAACGCCGGGGCCCCGGCGGGGGCGAGCGGGACGAGCGACTCGTACACCCGGGCGCGGAAGCCGGCGACGGCGCGCAGCACGCCGTCGTGGCCGAGCAGGCGGTCGGCGTAGCGCAGGGTGCCGCGGCCGAGGGCGAGGGCGCGCACCGCGACGACGGCGACGGCGACGGCCGAGATCGGCGGCTGCTCGGCGGCGCGGGTGATCAGCCAGGCGGCGGTGGCCATCAGGGCGGCGCCGCTGAGCTCGCTGCCGGCGGCGGCGAGCACGGCGGGCAGCAGCCGGCGCCAGTACGGCAGCAGCTGCCGCAGCAGCCGGACGGTGGGGCGGGGCGCGGGGCGCCGGGCGGTGGTCATGAGGGCACCAGGCCTTCGGCGGGCGCGAGGGTGCCCGCGCGGACGGTGAGGATCCGGTCGGCGTGCGGCAGCAGGCTGCGGCGGTGGGCGACGACGATCGCGGTGCGCCCGCGCACGAGGTCGGCGGTGGCCCGGGTGACGGCGGCCTCGCTCTCCGGGTCGAGGTGGGCGGTCGGCTCGTCCAGCAGCAGGACCGGCGCGTCCTTGAGGAACGCGCGGGCCAGGGCGATGCGTTGGCGCTGTCCGGCGGAGAGTCCGGCGCCGTGCTCGCCGAGCAGGGTGTCGTAGCCCTGCGGCAGCCTCTCGGCGAAGCCGTCGGCGCAGGCGGCCCGGGCGGCCGCGCGGACCTCGGCGTCGGTCGCGTCGGGGCGCCCGAGGCGGATGTTGTCGGCGACGCTGGCGGCGAACAGGTGCGGGCGCTGCGGCACCCAGGCGATCCGGGCGAGCCAGGCGTCGGGGTCGAGCGCGGCGAGGTCGGTTTCGTCGACCAGGACCCGGCCGGCGCCGGGGGCGGTGAAGCCGAGGAACAGCGCGAGCAGGGTGGACTTCCCGGCGCCGCTCGGGCCCACCAGGGCGAGGTGCTCGCCGGGGTGGACGGTGAGCGAGACGGCGTCGAGGGCGGGCGCGGCGCGGTCGGGGTGGTGGACGGTGACCCCGTCGAGGCGCAGCCGGGCGGTCCGGACGTCGGGGACGGGCACGGGAACGGGCACGGAGGCGGGCGCACGGACGGACGCGCGGGCGGGCGTACGGACGGACGCGCTGCCGGTGCCCCCTGCCGCGCGCGCGGACCCGGCGGCCGGGGGCTCCTCCTCGTCGAGGGCGGCGAAGACCCGCTCGGCCACCGCGATGCCCTCGGCGCTGTCGTGGAACGCCGCGCCCGCCGCCCGCAGCGGCAGGTAGGCCTCGGGGGCGAGGAAGAGGACGACCAGGGCGGTGCGCAGGTCCAGTTCGCCGGCCAGCAGCCGTAGGCCGACCGGGACGGCGACCAGCGCGACCGACAGGGTGGCGACGGTCTCCAGCACCAGGGAGGAGAGGAACGCCACCCGCAGGGTCCGCATCGTGGCCCGCCGGTGGGCGTCGGCCATCTCCCGCACCACGCCGGTCTGGTGGTGCTCGCGGCCGAACGCGCGCAGCGTCGGCAGTCCGGCGAGGACGTCGAGGAAGTGGCCGCCGAGCCGGGCGAGCAGCCGCCACTGCCGGGCGGTGCGGCGGGCGGTGTGCATCCCGACGAGCGCGCCGAACACCGGGATCAGCGGGAGGGTGAGCACGACGATCAGCGCGGAGGTCCAGTCGGTCCAGCAAAGCCACCCGACGACCGTGACCGGGACGACGGCGGTGGCGGCCAGGGTGGGCAGGTAGCCGGTGAGGTAGGGGTCCAGGGCGTCCAGGCCGCGGGTGAGCAGGGTGGCCGTCTCACCGTGCCGGTGCGCGGCCAGGCGGTGCGGGCCGGTGTGCCGGAGGCGGGCGGACAGGCGTTCGCGCAGGGCGCGTTTGGCCTCGGCGGCGGCGCGCTGGGCGAGGGCGCCGCGGGCCCAGGCGAGCAGGGCGCGCAGTGCGAGGACGGCGGTCAGGGCGGCCAGGGCGGTGGTGCGCGGGCCCTGCCCGGCGAAGCCGTCCGCGAGCAGGCCGGCCAGCAGACCGGCCTGGCCGACGACGAGTGCGGCGCCCGCCAGCGCCAGTGCGGTCGAGGTGGTCAGGTGCCGTCGCACCACCGGGAGGTCGCGCCGCAGGCGGCGTTCGGCCGGCTTCATCCCGTACTCCCTCCCGGGTCGGTTCCCGGCGTGCGGTGCGGACGGCTCCGCGGCCCGGGCGGGCCGGTCGGGCGGCCGCCGGGCCGCGGAGCCGGCTGGAAGGCCGCCGGCCGGCGACGGTGGGCGGCCGGCCGGTGGCGGTCGGTCAGAAGTAGAAGGGGTGGCGCAGGCCGGTCCGGCCGCGGAACGCCCACCAGCTCCAGGCCTGGTAGGCGAGGATCAGCGGGAGGACCACCACCCCGAAGCCGATCAGCAGCTTCAGGGTGGCCCCGTCGGCGACGGCTTCCTCGACGGTGATCCCCGCGCCGGAGGCCGCGGTCAGCAGGTACGGGTACTGGCCGGCCCCGATCAGCAGCACCGGCAGCGCGGTCGCGGCGCAGGTCGCGGTGAACGCCGGGACGTCGCGGCCGCGGGTGAGGGACCACCAGCCGGCCGCGAGGGCTGCGGCGACCAGCAGGAACAGCACCGCCGAGGTGGCCGTCCTCGTCATCGAGGCGCCCGCTCCGAACAGCGAGAGCAGCAGCGCCAGTGCGCTCGCGGCGCCCGCCGCGGCGATCAGGGTGGCACCCGTCCGCCGTGCGGCGGCGGCGAGTCCGGGCTCGGAGCGGAGCGCGATGAAGGCCGCGCCGTGCCCGGCGAAGAGCAGTGCGGTGGCCACCCCGCAGGTCAGCGGGAACGGCGCGAACACCTCGCCGGGGCCGATGTGGAAGGAGCCGTCCGCCCGGCGGGGCACGCCGTGCAGCAGCAGGCCGACCACGATGCCCCAGCAGACGGCGGGCAGCGCGCCGCCGAGCACCACCAGGACGTTCCACCGGCGCAGGGCCCGGGGGCCGCTGGAGCGGCCGCGCAGCTGGACCGCGGCGTTGCCGAGCACCAGGCCGACCAGGATCGCCGTGATCAGCGGGTAGAGGCCGGACAGCAGGCTGCCCTCCAGGTGCGGGAAGGCGCCGAACATCACGCCGGCGAAGGCGACCAGCCAGACCTCGTTGCCGAGGAAGAACGGGGCGATCGCGTCGAGCGCGGCGTTCCGTTCGCCGGTGCCGGGCTCCTCGGCGGGGGCGGGTGCGGTGCCCGGTCCGCCGAGGAACGGGGACAGCATCTGGACGCCGTAGTCGTAGCCGCCGAGCACGAAGTAGCCGGCGAGCAGCAGGCCGAGGAGGGCCAGCCAGAGGGTCTCCAGGCTCATGTAGCCCAACCTTCCGTCACGTCAGGGGAGTTCATCTCGGTGCGGGGTCCGTCGCCGGGTTCAGAAGGCCGGGACCGGCTGCTTCTCGTCGGCGCCGCCCGGCCCGGGCAGGTCGTCGGGGAGCGGATCGCCGGCGCCGAGCTGGGCGCCGTCCGGGCCGCGCCGGGCGAAGCGGGTGATCAGCGTCCAGTTGACCGCCGCGAGGGCGACGAAGACGGCGATGAACAGCGTGCAGGACACGATCAGGGAGCCCCTGCTGACGTTCGAGAGCGCGTCGTCCACGGTCAACTGGCCGTAGACGAGCCACGGTTGGCGGCCGATCTCGCGCACCACCCAGCCGCCGACGGAGGCGATGAACGGCAGCGGGATGATCGCGGTCATCAGGTAGGCGAGCCAGCGCTTGCGCACCAGCAGGTCCTTCAGCAGCAGGAAGACGGCGATGAACGTGATGGTCGAGACGGTGTTGCCGAGGATCGACATCAGGTCCATCGAGTTCTTCACCCAGCCCTGCCAGGGCACGTAGTCCCCGGGACCGTGTTCGGCGACCAGCCGGGCCTGCTCCTCGGCGACACCGCTGCCGTTGAGGACGGCGGCCTTCATCGGCTGGGTCCGCTCGATCACCGGGACCTGCAGGTTGCCGACGATGATGACGAAGAACGAGGAGAGCATGGCCACCCAGACGCCCAGCCGCAGCGAACTGCGGAACAGCGCGGTCTCCCGGGTGCCCTTGGCGAAGTGCCAGGCGCTGATGCCCGCGACGAAGACGCCGCCGGTGGTCAGCGCGGCGAGCGCGATGTGGCCGAGCGCGACCAGGGCGTTGGCGTTGGTGATCAGCGCGGTGAAGTCGGTCAGGTAGGCCGCGCCGTCGCGCACCTCGTAGCCGACCGGGTGCTGGAGGAAGCCGTTGGCGACCAGGATCCAGAACGCCGAGGCGTACGCGGTGAGCGCGACCAGCCAGATCAGCGCGACGTGCACACCGCGGCGCATCCGGCCCCAGCCGAAGATCCACATGCCGAGGAAGGTGGACTCGGCGAAGAAGGCGATCAGGGTCTCCAGGGCCAGCGGGGCGCCGAAGACGTTGCCGGCGAACTTGCCCAGTCCGCTCCAGCTGAGTCCGAACTGGAACTCCATGACGAGGCCGGTCACGATGCCGACCGCGTAGTTGATGACGTACAGCTGGCCCCAGAAGCGGGTCATGCGCTCGCGCACCGCGCGGGTGGCGGGGTCCCGGGTGTAGGCGGCCCGGGTGTGCATGAACGCCACCAGGGGGACCAGCCCCATGGTGAGGATGACGAAGAGCCAGTGCACGCTGGTGGTGGCCGCGAACTGGAGTCGGGCCAGGTCCGCAGCGCTCATGATGCGACCTTCCTGGGGGGCGGTGGGCCTCCGGGTCGGCGGACGGATGCGGGGACGGGGGAAGCAGATCGGGGAGGGGAGGGGAAGAGGGCGGGTTCCTCGCCTCGCGTGTGCAGGTGGCGGGCACTGCTGCCCGCCACCTGCGGCGACGAACCCCGCCGATGACGTTAGGCGAGGATTGCTTATGTCTTCCAAGACCGGTTCTGCTATGTGTGGATAACCCGTCAGGCATCAGCAGAGGTGAACCGTGGATTTGCTGCAACTGCGCCACTTCCAGACCGTCGCCCGTTTCGAGCACATCAGCCGCGCGGCCGAGGAACTGAACGTCGCCCAGCCCTCGCTGAGCCGCACCATCGCCCGGCTGGAGGCCGAACTGGGCACCCCGCTCTTCGACCGGCTCGGCCGGCGGATCCGGCTCAACCAGTACGGCGCGGTGTTCCTGCGCCACGTCGACCGCGCGCTGAGCGAACTCGACGACGGGCGCCGGGCGCTGAGCGAGGCCCGGGACAGCGGGCTCGGCCGGGTCGGCGTCGCCTCCGAGACGCTGCTGACCGTCACCCACCTGATGGGCGGCTTCCGAGCCGCCTTCCCGGGCGCCGAGGTGCGGCTCTTCCAGTCCAACGTGGAGGAGATGGACCGCCAACTGCGAGCCGGGGAGGTGGACTTCTGCATGGCCTCGCAGCCGCTGGCCGGGCCCGACCTGGAGTCCGTCGAACTGCTCAGGGAGGAGGTGCTGCTGGCCGTCCCGCGCGGGCACCGGCTGGACGGCCGGGAGAGCGTGACGATCGCCGAGATCGCCGACGAGCCGTTCGTCACCACCCGCCGCGGCCACTGGCAACGCGCCCTGCTGGAAAGGCTGTTCGCGACCGAGGGGCTCACTCCCCGGCTCTCCTGCGAGGGCGACGAGCCGGGGGCCAGCCAGGACATGATCAGCACCGGCCTGGGCATCGGCCTCATCCCGGCGATGTCCCGGCTGGCCGGCACCGACACCCACGTCCCGGTGGCCTGGGTGCACGTGGAGGCCCCGAACTGCTTCCGGGTGCTCACCCTGGTCTGGAACCGGTCCGCCTACCACTCCGAAGCGGCCCGCCGTTTCCGGGAGTTCACCATCAGCAGGCCGCTGATGACGCACCGCCGGCCGGACCTCCGGACGCACCGCGAGCGGAGCTGAGCGCTCCGCCTCCCCGGTGCTCGATCCTGGCGCGACCCAGGGTCCTTTGCTACGCTCGAACGCGCTGCCGTGTTCCTGGCCGAGGGCGTCGCGTGTCCGAACGGCCGGTATGAGATGGCGTGTTGGCAGGGGAGTCGCTCCCCGGACCGACCACCGGCGGCGCCGTCCTACCTCCCCTTCGCCACGTGACCGGTGCCCGTGTTCCGGCGCGCCCTCGCGCGCGCCCGGGCGCCATCGAGGAGTTCCGCCATGCCCAAGATCACCTATGTCGCCGTCGACGCGACGGAGCGCACCATCGACGTCCCGGTCGGCACCAGCGTCATGCGCGGCGCCGTCTTCAACGACGTCGACGGCATCGTCGCCCAGTGCGGCGGCAACCTGCAGTGCGCGACCTGTCACGTCTACGTCGACGAGTCGACGCTCGACAAGCCGGAGCCGATCCGGTCCGACGAGGACGCCATGCTGGACTTCACCGCCTGCCCGCGCCGCCCCAACAGCCGGCTCAGCTGCCAGCTCAAGTCGTCCGAGGCGCTGGACGGCCTGATCGTGCACCTCCCCGAGCGGCAGAAGTGATGGCCCGCACGACCGGCCCGGTGCCGGAGCGGGCGGTGCCGGAGCGGGCGGGCCCCGACCACCCCGCTTCCGTGGTCGTGGTCGGGGCCGGTCAGGCGGGCTTCCAGACGGCGGCCTCGCTGCGTGAGCGGGGCTATCGGGGGCGGCTGGTGCTCATCGACGCCGAGGACGAACTGCCCTACGAGAGGCCGCCGCTGTCGAAGGCCTATCTGCACGGTGAGGCCGACGAGGCCCAACTCTGGCTGCGGCCGGTGGGCTACTACGCCCGCCAGTCGATCGAGCTGGTCGCCGGTTCGGTGACGGCGGTCGACCCGGCGGCCCGGACCGTCCGGCTCGCCGACGGCTCGGTGTACGACTACGGGCACCTGGTCCTGGCGACCGGGGCGACCCCGCGCACGCTCGGCGTGCCGGGGGCCGGTCTGCGCGGTGTGCACACGCTGCGCACCGCCCAGGACGCCGCCGCGCTGCGGTCCGCGCTCGGCGGGGCCCGGCACGCGGTGGTGGTGGGCGCCGGGTTCATCGGCCTGGAGTTCGCCGCCGCGGCCCGCCGGACGGGCTGTGAGGTGACGGTGGTCGAGGCCCTCGACCGCCCGCTCTCCCGCGTCGTCTCGGCCCGCACGGCCGAGCACTTCACCCGGCTGCACCGCCGGGAGGGCACCCGGCTGGCGTTCGGCCAGGGGGTCGCCGCCCTGCACGGCGACGAGCCGGGCCGGGTCGTCGAGGTGGAGCTGTCCGACGGCGGCCGGCTGCCGGCCGACCTGGTGCTGGCCGGGATCGGGGTGATCCCGCGCACCGGTCTGGCGGCGGCGGCCGGTCTGCGGGTGAGCGGCGGCATCGTCGTCGGCGCCGACCTGCTGACCAGCGACCCGCACATCTCGGCCATCGGCGACTGCGCGGCGTTCCCCCAGGTGCGCTCGGGCAACCGGCTGCGGCTGGAGTCCGTGCAGAACGCCGTCGGGCACGCCGAGTCGGTGGCCGCCCGGTTGACCGGCACCGGCGGCGGTTACCGCGAACTGCCGTGGTTCTGGAGCGAGCAGTTCGCTACCACCGTGCAGATCGCGGGCCTGGACGAGGGGCACGACACCGAGGTGGTGCTCGGCGAGGACCCGGACGCCTTCTCGGTGCTGCTGTTCCGGGCCGGCGAACTCCAGGCGGTGGAGTCGGTCAACCGGCCCGTCGACCACCTGGCGGCCCGACAGCTCCTTGACCGGGGCGCGGGACTGAATCCGGCCGACGCCACGGCCCCCGGCTTCACGCTGCGCGGCCACCTGGCGGGCCGCCGCGGGGGCTCCGCGGTGCCCGTGGGCTGACGGCGGAAGCCGTTCTCCGGCCGTCCGGTGCCCGCCCGCCGTACCGCGGTGCGGGCACCGGAAAGACGGAGGAAATGATTCCGAGAACATTGGCCCCGCATATTTCACAGGTGGGGCCGCAGATCAAGCGCTTTAAATCGCCGAGTGGTTTTCGGCCATGCCCGGACGGCGTTGCGGCGGGTGAACCTTCACAGTTAGTTCATAGGTCACTGTTGCGAAAGCATCTGCCTCTGAGGCAGGATTCAAACAAGATCGCTTGCTTGCTCATTCACTCGTTCGAATAACAAACAGGGGATACGACTGTGCCTGAATCCGCGAGCCCGCAGGGATTCACCGACGAGGCCGCACTGCGCCGCCTCAACCGTGCCACCGTCGAGCGGTACATGCGCACCCTCGGGCAGGACCGGCTGCGCCGGCACGAGCTCTTCACCGAGGACGGCGTCGGCGGCCTGTGGACCACCGACACCGGCTCCCCGGTCGCCACGCACGGCCGGGACCGCCTGGGTGAGCACGCCGTCTGGTCGCTGAAGTGCTTCCCGGACTGGGAGTGGTACAACGTCGAGATCTTCGAGACCCAGGACCCGAACCGCTTCTGGGTGGAGTGCGACGGCCGCGGGAAGATCCTCTTCGGTGACTACCCGGAGGGCTACTACGAGAACCACTTCCTCCACTCGTTCGAGTTGGAGAACGGGCGGATCAAGCTGCAGCGCGAGTTCATGAACCCGTTCCAGCAGTTGCGCGCCCTCGGTATTGCGGTGCCCGAGATCAAACGCACCGGAATACCCACCTGACAATTCCAGAAATCCACCGCCGGATCGGAGCACGTCGTGGAAGACGTCATACGGGAGATTCGTATCCGCGGGGCTTTGCACCAACCCGAATGGAGCGATCTCCTCCAGGTCAACCGGGTGGGCGAGGCGCTTGCCGCACGGCCCGCCCTGGTCCAGCCGGACGAGCTGGCCACCCTGCGCACTCTGCTGGGAAAGGTGGCGGCCGGCGAAGCGCTGGTGCTGCAGTCCGGGGACTGCGCCGAGGACCCGCAGGAATGTACACGTCAATACGTGGCGCGGAAGTCCGCGCTGCTCGACCTGCTCGCCGGGACGCTGGGATTGCGGACCGGAAAGCCGGTCGTCCGCGCCGGCCGCATCGCGGGGCAGTTCGCCAAGCCCCGCTCCAAGCCCACCGAAGTCGTCGACGGGGTCGAACTCCCGGTCTTCCGCGGGCACATGGTCAACGGGCCGGAGCCGGACGCGGAGTCCCGCCGGCCCGACCCGCTGCGCATCCTCACCGGCTACATGGCGGCCGGTGACATCGTCGAGCACCTCGGCTGGCGCGACCGCGCCGCCGGCCGCGACGTGGTCGAGCCCCTGGTGTGGACCAGCCACGAGGCGCTGCTGCTCGACTACGAGATGCCGATGCTGCGGGTCGACGACAAGGGGCGGCTGTACCTCGGCTCGACCCACTGGCCGTGGATCGGCGAGCGCACCCGCCAGGTCGAGGGCGCCCATGTCGCCCTGCTGTCCCAGGTGGCCAACCCGGTGGCCTGCAAGGTCGGTCCGACCATGGAGCCCGCCGAACTGCTCGCCCTCTGCGAGAAGCTCGACCCGTGGCGCGACCCCGGCCGCCTCACCCTCATCGCCCGGATGGGCGCCGAGGCCGTCGCGGACCGGCTGCCGAGGCTCGTCGACGCCGTCCGCGGCGCCGGCCACCCGGTGGTGTGGCTCAGCGACCCCGTGCACGGCAACACCTTCACCGCCCCCGGGGGCCTCAAGACCCGCCTGGTGGGGACCGTCGCGCTGGAGGTCGCCCGGTTCGTCGAGGCCGTGCGGGCCTCGGGCGGCGTCGCCGGCGGGCTGCACCTGGAGACCACCCCGGACGACGTGACCGAGTGCGCGTCCACCGAGGCCGAACTCGACTCCGTCGGCGAGCGCTACACCACCAGCTGCGACCCCCGGCTCAACCCGGCCCAGGCCGTCTCCGTGGTGTCCTCCTGGACCGCCTGACCGGATCCGCCGCACCGAGGCACCCGCGGCACCCGTACGGCGGCACCCGCACCGCGTACGGCGCAGCGGCCCCAACGCCCCGCTCCGCGCGCCCCACACACCCTCGCATCACGCAAGGAACCGGAGTCATGACCGGCATACCCCCCATTCCCGAGTACCCGTTACCGACCGAGGACGACCTGCCCCCGGCCGCCGTGTCCTGGAAGGTCGAGCCGGACCGCACGGTCCTGCTCGTCCACGACATGCAGCGCTACTTCCTCGCCCCCCTTCCCGACCGCACCCGCGCCGCGCTGGTCGGCGGCGCGGCGCGGCTTCGCGACCGCTGCGCCGCCCTGGGCGTCCCGGTCGCCTACACCGCCCAGCCGGGCGGCATGACCGACGAACAGCGCGGCCTCCTCAAGGACTTCTGGGGCCCGGGCATGAGCCCGGCCCCGGAGGACCGCCAGGTGGTGGACGCCCTGGCGCCCGCCGAGCAGGACTGGCTGCTCACCAAGTGGCGCTACAGCGCCTTCTTCCGCACCGACCTGCTGGAGCGGATGCGCGACGCCGGCCGCGACCAGCTGGTGCTCTGCGGCGTCTACGCCCACGTGGGCGTGCTGGCCACCGCCGTCGAGGCGTTCACCAACGACATCCAGGTGTTCCTCGCCGCCGACGCCACCGCCGACTTCTCCCCGGAGTACCACCGCTCGGCGCTCACCTACGCCGCCGAGCGCTGCGCCATGGTCACCACGGTCGGAAGGCTGTTCCCGTGACGGCCGGCCCGGACGGCCCGGGCGGCGGGCCGGACCTGCTCCGCGAGGTGCTGGCGGGCCGCCCGGAGGCCTTCGCCCTGCTGCACCGGCCGGCCGCGGCCGCCGGGGGCGGGTCCGGCGGCCCCGTGGTGGAGGTGCTGACCGGCTCGGTGGCGCTGCCCGCCGCGCTGGCCGACATCCCGCTGGCCGACATCCCGCTGCCCGGCACCCCGCTGCCCGGCACCCCGCTGCCCGACATCCCGCTGCCCGGCACCCCGCCGGGCGGCCTCCCGGCGGCCGGGGCCGGGGACCGGCACGAGGTGCTCGCGGTGCTCCCCTACCGGCAGCTCGCCGAGCGCGGCTTCGAGGCCGCCGACGACGGGACGCCGCTGGTGGCGATGACCGTCACCGGCCAGCAGCGGGTGCCGCTGGCCGAGGCGCTGGCACGCCTCCCGGACGTGCCGACCACGCTCGCCGGCGGCGCGTTCGACGTCGACGACGAGGCGTACGGCGAGGTGGTGAGCCGCATCGTCCAGGAGATGATCGGCACCGGCGAGGGCGCGAACTTCGTCATCCGCCGCACCTTCGTCGCCGACATCACCGACTACGGCCCGCTCAGCGCGCCCGCGCTGTTCCGCCGGCTGCTGGAGCGGGAGTCCGGCGCCTACTGGACCTTCCTGGTGCACACCGGGGAGCGGACCCTGGTCGGCGCCTCGCCGGAGCGGCACGTCAGCCTGCGGGGCGGCACCGCGGTGATGAACCCGATCAGCGGCACCTACCGCTACCCGCCGTCCGGGCCGACCCTGTCGGGCGTGCTGGAGTTCCTCGGCGACCGCAAGGAGACCGACGAGCTCTACATGGTGCTCGACGAGGAGCTCAAGATGATGGCCCGGATCTGCCCGGGCGGCGGCCGGGCGGTCGGCCCGTACCTCAAGGAGATGGCCCGGGTCGCGCACACCGAGTACCTGATCGAGGGGCGGACCGATCGCGACGTGCGGGACATCCTGCGCGAGACGATGTTCGCCCCGACCGTGACGGGCAGCCCGGTGGAGAGCGCCTGCCGGACCATCCACCGGTACGAGCCGGGCGGCCGCGGCTACTACAGCGGCGTCGCGGCGCTGATCGGGCGGGACGCGGCGGGGGAGCGGGTGATGGACTCCGCGATCCTCATCAGGACCGCGGACATCACCCCGCGCGGGCGGATCGGCATCGGGGTCGGCGCCACCATCGTGCGGCACTCCGACCCGGCCTCGGAGGCGGCGGAGACCAGGGCCAAGGCGGCCGGGCTGGTCGCCGCGCTCGACGGCGGCGTACAGAAGCGTTTCGCCGACCATCCGAGCGTGCTCCGCGCCCTGGAGTCCCGCAACGACTCGATCGCCGGCTTCTGGCTCGCCGACACCGCGGCCCGCGCCTCGGCCCGGCCCGAACTCGCCGGGCGCAGCGTGCTGGTGGTCGACGCGGAGGACACCTTCACCTCGATGATCGACCAGGAGCTGCGCTCCCTGGGCCTGCGCGTCACGGTTCGCCGGTTCGACGAGGAGTACGCCTTCGAGGGCCACGACCTGGTCGTGATGGGCCCGGGGCCGGGCGACCCGCAGGAGGCCGGGCACCCGAAGATGCGGCACCTGCGCGGGGCGATCGACACCCTGCTGGCGGAGCGCCGGCCGTTCCTCGCGGTCTGTCTCAGCCACCAGGTGCTCGGCCTGCGGCTCGGGCTGCCGATCCGCCGCCGGACGGTGCCCAACCAGGGGGTGCAGCGGGAGGTCGACCTGTTCGGCGCCGTCGAGCGGGTCGGGTTCTACAACACCTTCGCCCTGGTCAGCCGGGCGGAGGAGTTCACCGCGGAGGGCGTCGGCCCGGTCGAGGTCAGCCGCGACCCGGCCACCGGCGAGGTCCACGCGCTGCGCGGCCCCGGCTTCGCCTCGCTCCAGTTCCACCCCGAGTCCGTCCTCACCCGGGAGGGGCCGCGGATCGTGGCCACCGCCCTGTCCGAACTGCTCGGCCCGGCGCGGGTCCCCGACCCGGCCTGACCCCCGGTGGACCGCCGGGCCGGCGCATCTCCCCCCGATGCGGCCGGCCCGGCTCCGCCCTGCCCCGATCCCGCCCGCCGCACGCCCCGCCCGGCCGCCGCGGCGCGGCACCCGCATCCCCAACGACGAGTGGGAGGACCCATGCACCAGTACGTCGTCGTCGACGCCTTCGCGCGCCGACCGCTCACCGGAAACCCGGTGGCGGTCTTCTTCGGGGCCGACGACCTCTCCGCCGACCGGATGCAGCGCATCGCCCGGGAGATGAACCTCTCGGAGACCACCTTCGTCCTCGCCCCCGAGCAGGGCGGCGACCACCATGTGCGGATCTTCACCCCGGTGAACGAACTCCCCTTCGCCGGACACCCGTTGCTCGGTACGGCGATCGCCCTGGGCGAGCGCACCGAGGCCGCTGCGCTGCGGATCGAGACCGCGATGGGCGTCATCCCGTTCGAGCTGGAGCGGGAGGGCGGCCGGACCGTGGCGGCGAGCATGCGCCAGCCGGTGCCGGTCTGGGAGCCGTTCGACCGGGCCGAGGAGCTGCTGCGGGCGCTGGGGGTGGGCGGCTCGACGCTCCCGGTGGAGATCTACCGCAACGGCCCGCGGCACGTCCTGGTCGGCTTCGAGAGCGTCGAGGCGCTGTCCGCGGTGGACCCGGACCACCGCGCGCTGGCCCGCTTCCCGGACATGGCGACCAACTGCATCGCCGGTTCCGGGACGGCCTGGCGCAACCGGATGTTCTCGCCCGCGTACGGGGTCGTGGAGGACGCCGCGACCGGCTCCGCCGCCGGGCCGATCGCCATCCACCTGGCCCGGCACGGCCTCGGTGCCTACGGGCGGCGCATCGAGATCACCCAGGGCGTCGAGATCGGCCGCCCCTCGCCGATGCGCGCCCTGGTGCACGGCGAGGGCGACCGCGTCGACAGCGTCGAGGTCTCCGGCCACGGCGTCATCACCATCGAAGGAGTCCTGCATGTCTGAGCACCGGTCCGGGGCGTCGAAGCGCTCCGAGTCGCTGACCGGGACGGTCGCGGTCGACTTCCCGGAGTTCCGCACCCCGCCGGCCGAGCCGCTGGGCCTGCTGAACTCCTGGCTGGCCGCCGCGGTCGACCACGGGGTGCGCGAGCCGCGCGCCCTCGCGCTGGCCACCGCCGACGCCCGGGGCCGCAGTTCGTCCCGGACCCTGGTGATCAACCGGATCACCGAGCGGGGCGTCGTCTTCGCCACCCACGCCGACAGCCGCAAGGGCCGGGAGCTGGCGGAGAACCCCTGGGCCTCCGGCGTCCTGTACTGGCGGGAGACCAGCCGGCAGATCATCCTGGCCGGGCCGGTGCAGCGGCTGCCGGACGCCACCGCCGAGGAGCTGTGGGCGGCCCGGGCGGTGTTCACCCACCCGATGACCACGGTCTCCCGGCAGAGCCGGCCGGTGGAGGACCTCGACCACTTCGAGGAGATCCGGGCCGAGGCCCTGGAGCTGGGCCGCCCGCAGCGGCCGCTGCCCCGCCCCGCCTCCTACGCCGCCTTCGAACTGGTGCCCGACGCCCTGGAGTTCTGGGCCGACGGCACCGACCGGCTGCACGAGCGGCTGCGCTACGACCGCACCGCCGGCGGCTGGGGGATCAGCCGGCTCCAGCCCTGACCCCCGCGCGGAGCGCCGTCCGTGCCCGTCCCGTCCCCCGTTTCGGAGATGTCATGACCTTGCCAGATGAGCCGCGGATCTTCACCGGCCACCACGACCTGCGCGCCCGCAACCGCCGGGCCGTCGAGCGGTACCTGGAGACCGGTCCGGAGGCCCGGCTGCGCCGCTACACCCTCTACACCGAGGACGGCACCGCCGCCCTGTTCTACACCGACACCGGCCGGCCCATCGTGGTCACCGGCCGGGAGAGGCTGAAGCGCCACAACGAGCTCTCCCTGGAGGTCCTGCCCGACTGGCGGTGGTCGGACGTCCGCCTCTACGAGACCCAGGACCCGGACCTCGTCATGGTCGAGTGCGAGGGCGAGGGGACGATCCGCTTCCCCGGCTATCCCGAGGGCCGCTACCGCAACCACTTCATCCACGGCTTCACCCTGCGCGACGGCCTCATCGCCGCCAGCCGCGAGTACACCAACCCGATCGAGCACATGAAGTCGCTCGGCATCGAGACCCCGCGCATCCGGCGGGACTGGATCCCCGCCGACTGACCGGTCGGCGGGGGGATCCGGGTGCCGCACGCACGCACCGAGGAGGTTCGATGGAGTCCCACCCCTGCCCCAGGAACCACGGACGCGCGGTCCCCGCCGCCGCCGGTTCCGTTCTCTGCGCCCCGTGCATCGGCCAACTGGAGCGCACCCTGAGGGCGCTTCCCGGGCTGCACCGGGAGTGCCTGCACCACATCCAGTCGGAGCCCCGGCGGCGCAACCCCACCAAGGTCTCGGGGACCCGCCGCCGGGACCGGCTGAACCTGGCCGCGATCGACGCCCGCAACAACATCGTGGCGATCCTGGAGTCCTGGTCGCACTTCGCCGCCGAGCGGCTCGGCACCACCGCGGCGGCCCGCTCCGTGCCGCACCTGGCGCGGTTCCTCGGCCGCCACCTGGACTGGCTCACCGCACAGCCGCCGGCCGCCGATTTCGCCGACGAGATCGAGGACCTGCGGGTCGAACTGCTCAACGCGATCGACCCCGACCCGGACACCGCCGACCGTCCCGCGCCGCCCGCCCGGGACTGCGTGGTCGACGGCTGCCCGGGGACGATCGACGCCTCACCGCAGCACCACACCGGGGGACGGACCAGCATCGGCTGCTCGTCCGGACATTCATGGGGGATACGCGAATGGCTCACGCTACGGCATCTCATGGACCAGCGGCGAAGGGCGGCGGTCTGAGCCGACCGCCCCGCCACCGGCTCGTGCCGACGAACGTCGCCGCGCTCGCCGCCGGCGTCTCGGAGGCGACCATCCGCAAGTGGGTCAGCCGCGGGAAGATCACCCGCTACGGCACGCCGGGCCGCTCGGAGTTCGACATCGAGGAACTCACCGCGATCGCCCTGCGCCGCCGGGCCTGAGCGCCGCCGCACCGGCGGCGACCCCGCGGATCCGCCGCCGGGCGGGCGGCAACACCGCCCGTCGGCGGATCCGCAGGTGCTCATCGCGTCCGGCTCCCCGGGGCCGTCAGCGCTTCTCGTAGCGGCGCTTGTGCCCGCTGATCCCGGCCAGCCGGAACGGCCCGGTGGTCTGCTCCGGGGTCGGATGGTCGCCGCCGTCCACCGGGAGCGAGGCCCCGTGCAGCTCGCGGTAGCGCGCGAAGCCGACCGGGCGGCGGCGCTCGACCGCCGCCCGGTGCTCCGCCGTGCGCAGGTGCGCCCGGTAGCCCGGCACGACCGTTCCGGCGAAGAACTCCGCGACGCTGCCCGAGCCGTAGCTGAGGAAGCCCACCGCCCGCCCGTCGAGGTCCTCCGCCTGGTCGAGCAGCGCGGCCAGGCCCAGGTACACCGAGGCGGTGTAGCTGTTGCCGATCACCTCGTTGTACGCGGTGGTCAGCCCCAGGGCCGCCTGGACCGCCGCCTCGTCGGTGTCCTGCCCGGCGCAGTTCAGCAGGTGGCGGTGCGCCTTGTAGGCCATCCTGGTGAACGGCTGGTGGTAGCAGAAGGCGCTGAACGCCTCCAGCGGCCGGCCGCCCTGCTCGGCGTAGTCCTTCCAGGTCCCCTGCACGGCCTGGAGGTAGGCGCCGATCGACTCCTGGCCGTCGACCAGCGCGGCGTCCCGGTAGTTCGGCCGCCAGAAGTCCATGACATCCGCGGTGAACAGGCCCGAGGGCTCCTCGATCCGCACCAGCGCCGGGTCCGCGGTGACCAGCATCGCCACCGCGGCGGCGCCCTGGGTCGCCTCGCCGGGGCTGTCCGGCTCGTACTTGGAGATGTCGCTGGCCACCACCAGGACCTTCTGCGAGGGGTCGCGGTGGATCAGCCCGAGGGCGAACTGCAGGGCGGCGGTGGCGCCGTAGCAGGCCTGCTTGAGCTCGACGACCCGGGTCGCGGACGGCAGCCCGAGCAGCGAGTGCACGTACACCCCGGCGGCCTTCGCCTGGTCGATCGAGGACTCGGTGGCGAACACCAGGGTGCGGATGCCGTCCGCGCCGTGCCGGGCGAGGACCGGGGCGGCCGCCGCGGCGCCCAGGGTGACGATGTCCTCGTCGGCGGCCGGCACGCTCATCGAGCGCTGGCCGATGCCCACGTGGTACTTGCCGACCGGGGTGCCGTTGTGCTCGGCGAGCTCCGCGTGCGGCAGCACGAACTCGGTGGTGGCGAAGGCGAGGTCGTGGATCCCGACCGGGCCGCGGGCGGTGGCGGCGGTGCCGGTGCTTGCGGTGGTGCCGGTGGTCCCGGCGGTACTCGTGGACATGCGCTACACCCCGACCTTCTCCGTCGCGTTGCCGCGTTCCAGGTGGACGTGGGCGCGCATCAGCTCGCCCGGGTTGGTCTGCGCCGCGAGCAGCGAGAGCTCGCCGCAGAGCACGGTCGCCGCCGCGATGACGGCCAGCCGGCGGGCGTTCTCCCCCGGCTCGCGGTCGGCCCGGCAGCCGAGCCGGGCCATGTTGGCCTCCACGAAGGCGAGCCCCTTGCCGTTGCCCACCGTGCCGACGATCAGGTTCGGCAGGGTGCAGGCGAAGTACAGGTCGCCGTCGCGGTCCTCGGCCATCACGACGCCCTGCGAGCCCTCGACGATGTTCGCCGCGTCCTGGCCGGTGGCCAGGTAGAAGCCGAGCAGCATGTTCGCGAAGTGGGCGTTGGCCGAGCGGATGCCGCCCGCCAGCAGGGTGCCCAGCATGTTCTTGCGGACGTTCAGCCGGACGACCTTCGCCGCCGTGGTGCGCAGCACGCCGGTGACCACCTCGCGCGGCACCAGCAGCTCGGTGACCACGTTCTTGCCGCGGCCCAGGATGCCGTTGACGGCGGTCGCCTTCTTGTCCGTGCAGTAGTTGCCCGATATCGAGCCGTAGGAGATCCCCGGGACGGTCCGCAGCAGGTGCTCCAGCAGCACGTCGGAGGCGAGCGTCGCCATGTTGTGCCCGGAGGCGTCGCCGGTGGTGAACTCGAACCGGACGAACAGCAGGTTGGCGTTGATCTCGTGCCGGACGCCGACGAGTTCGGCGAACCTGCTGCAGCCGCGCACCACCTCCTTCAGTTCCTCGAAGCGCGCCCCGATGGCGCGGGCGGCGGCCAGCGCGGTCTGCGCGTCGGTCGCCTCGACCAGCACCGAGCGGGTCATCCGCTCGTCGACCAGGGTCGCGACGATGCCGCGCTCGGCGAGCATGGAGACCTTGGCGCCGCGGCCCACCGAGGGCCACAGCGGGGACTCGTAGGTGGCCAGCGGGACGTGGGTCTCGGTGGTGGCGACGTTCCCCGAGATGCGCACCGGTCCCACCCAGCGCATCGGGACTCCGGCGACGGCGTGTTCCTCGGTCATCGGGTGCCTTCCGTGAGGTCGTCGGCCGCGGCGGCGGAACGCCGG
This sequence comes from Kitasatospora sp. NPDC057692, assembly GCF_042799475.1. Lineage (NCBI taxonomy): Bacteria > Bacillati > Actinomycetota > Actinomycetes > Kitasatosporales > Streptomycetaceae > Kitasatospora > Kitasatospora sp. NPDC057692. The sequence continues at coordinate 89,633 of NZ_JBHVIV010000029.1, forward strand.
GCGAACCGCGCGGTGTCGATGCCGCGGTCGGCGCAGAACTCCCGCAGGGAGCCCTGGATCAGCAGGTCGCGGCGGGTGAGGTCGGCGGGGGCGGCCGCGCCGAGCATGGTCATCAGCGCCGCCAACTGGTCGAGCCAGGTGGAGAGCTGGGCGACCAGCGCGTCCACGCCCTGGTCCATCAGCGTGCGCAGGAAGGTGCCGGAGGCGCCGACGCCCCGGGCGCCGAGCGCCAGCGCCCGGGCCACGTCGAGCGGGTGGCGCACGCCGCCGGAGGCCAGCACCGGCAGGTCCACGCCCTGCGCGTCCAGCAGGCAGGCGGCGGTGGACAGGCCCCAGCCCTCCAGGAAGGCGTAGTCGCGCAGGTCGCGCCGGCCGTTCTCGATCCGGGCGAAGTCGGTGCCGCCCCGGCCGCCGAGGTCGGCCGCCCGCACGCCCAGCTCGCGCAGCGTCAGGACGGTCTCCCGGCTGAGCCCGAAGCCGACCTCCTTGACGATCACCGGGACGTCCACGCCCTCCGCGATCTTCCCGATCTGCGACACCCAGGCGGAGAAGGAACGGTCGCCCTCCGGCATCACCGTCTCCTGGACGGAGTTGACGTGGATCTGCAGGGCGTCGGCCCGCAGCAGGTCGACGGCGCGCCGGGCCTTCTCCACCGAGGCGGTGGCGTTGACGTTGGCCAGCACGAAGCCGTCCGGGTTCTCCTCGCGCAGCACGCTGAACGTGCCGGCGCAGGACTCGTCCTTGAAGTAGGCGCTCATCGAGCCGGACGCGATCGGCACGCCGGTCTGCCGGGCGGCGATCGCCAGGTCGCGGTTGATCCGGCCGGTCATCTCGCTGCCGCCGGTCATCGCGTTGATGTAGAGCGGGACCGGCCAGGAGAGGCCGGCGAAGGTCGTGGCCAGGGACACCCGGGGCCGGTCGATCCCGGCCAGGGCGTGGTGGACGAACGACACCTCGTCGAACTGGTTGCGCCCGACGTGGCCGTACTGCTGCTCGACCGCGAGCCGGACGTGGTCGTCCTTGCGTTGAGAGATCATTCCGAGTTCCCTTCCAGGGCGGGACGCAGGGCCAGGGGTCGCACCCCGGCCGCGGCCCACCGCTCCCGTAGCTGGTCGATGTCCGGATGCGCGCCCGCGGTGTCCAGCAGGGCGATGCCGCAGTCGCCGCCCCCGGCACCCGAGGGCTTGGCCGCGCCGCCCACGGCCTCGGCCGCGTCGCACAGCGCCGTCAGGGCGGGGGTGAAGACGCCGAGCCCGAGCGCGTCGTCGAGCCGGGCCAACTCCCGGCGGGCGCGCCGGATCTGTTCCAGGAGGGCCGGCCGGTCGGCCCGGTCGAACGCCTCGGCGGCGGCCCGTACGCAGTCCTCGGCGGCGGCCGCGTAGTGCCGGTGGGCGGGGGTGTCGCGCGGGCCGCGCCGGTGCAGTCCGGACACCATCGCCGCGGTGGAGGCCGGGGTGCCGGTCCAGCCGACCTCCAGGGCCAGCCCGGGCACCGGCGGCAGCCGGCGCACCGCGAGGCCCGGCCAGGGCGCGGACAGCGCCTCGGCCGTGCCCCGCCGGCGGGCCAGGTCGAGCACGGCGGCCCGGTCGGGCGACCGGTAGGCGATCCAGCCGCCCCAGGCGGCGGCGGCGAGGTCGCCGCCGGAGCCCTTGGGGTCGAGCCCGGCCGACGCCAGCAGGGCCAGCCGGTAGCGTTCCTCGGCCGACAGCGCCAGGCCGCCGTGCGCGGCCACCGCGGCGACGGTCGCCACCGTCGCCGCGCCGCTCGACCCGAGGCCGAGCTTGACGCCGTTCTCGTGCAGCCGGCTGCTGACCGAGAGGTCCACCGAGGGCTCCGGCAGGCCGTGTTCGGCCAGCAGCCGGGCGACCGCCTCGACCGCGGCGACGACGTGGGCCAGGTCGCGGCGGGCCCGGTCAGGGTCCGCCGCGCCGACCGGGTCGAGCCGGCCGCCGTGCCACCGCCAGCGCACCGGCGCGGCGGCGAGGTCCGAGGAGATCAGCACGCCCGGGCCGGCGGGCTCGGCGGCGGTGACGGTGAGGTGGCGGTCGACCGCCACCAGGATCGCCGCGCCGCCCGGCTCCACCACCGCGTACTCGCCCGCGACGAACAGCTTGCCCGGGGCGCTGCGCACCACCGGCGGGCGGTCGCCGCTCACGCGTCGGCGTCCGGGCGGGTGTCCGGCAGCGTGCCCGGGCGGGTGTCCGGGGGCGCGTCCGGGGGCGCGTCCAGCAATCGCGCGCCCGGCCCCGGCCCGGCGATGTGCACCGCGGCGCCGCCGACGGCCGCCCGCACCGCCGCGGCCACCCGCCCGGCGTCCGCGCCCCGGCAGAGCACCTTGACGTTCGGTCCGGCGTCCATCGTCGCGTACGCCGCCACCCCGCCCCGCCGCAGCTCCAGCACGGCGTCCAGCACGGTCAGCGTGGCCGCCGACAGGTAGCGCACCGCCGGGCGGGCCGCCAGCATCGTGGCGTGCATCCCGAGCGCGTTGCGCTCGGCGATCTCGCCCACCGCGTCGAGGTCGGCGCGGCTCAGCGCCTGCTGCATCCCGATCAGGTCGGCCTGGCTGGAGGCGGCCCACGGCCGGTACAGCGGCGAGGTGTCGACGGTGCGGCGCATCGCCTCCCGGCTGGACACCGCCTTGGGCCCGGCGTCGACCACCGCGACCACCAGCGCCGGATCCAGCGCGTGCACCGGTACCGCCAGCGGCTCCGCGTACGAGCCGAGGTCGGCGTCGGTGTGGCCGGGCTGTCCGGCGTGCCAGAGGGCGAAGCCGCCGAAGACCGACCGCGAGGCCGAGCCCGAGCCGCGCCGGGCCAGCCGGGAGAGCCCGGTGGCGTCGAGGCCGAGCCCGTACGCGGCGCCGGCGGCGGTGGCCAGCGCGGCGAACCCGCTGGCGGAGGAGGCGAGTCCGGCGCCGGTGGGCACGGTGTTGCGGGTCTCCACGACGGCCGGCAGCGCCAGCCCGGCGCGCTCGCGGACCAGCTCCAGGAAGGCGACCACCCGGCGCCGCGGCTCGCCGTCCAGCGGCACGCCGTCGAGCGTGACCGCGTCCTGCCCGGCGCCGGGCGCGAGCCGGACCCGGGTGGTGGTCGGGAAGACGTCCAGGGTGAGCGAGAGGCTGTCGGTCCACGGCAGGACGAGCCGCTCGTCCCGTTTGCCCCAGTACTTGATCAGCGCGATGTTCGGGTGCGCGACGGCGGTGGCGTCCCCGGCGGCGGCGGGGTGGTCGGGCACCCTGACGGGCTGTTCAACGGCCATGGGCGGACCGCCCCCCGAACGGAACGGACCAGGTCTGGACGGCGCCGGCCGCCAGCAGCGCGCGGGTGACCTCGGCCGCCCGCTCCGCGCGGGCCAGCGCGATCACACAGCCGCCCATGCCGCCGCCGGTGATCTTGGCGCCGAGGCCGCCGCCGGCCAGTGCGGCCTCGACCATCCCGTCGATCCGGTCGGTGCTCAGCCCGCCCGCGTGCAACAGCTCGTGGTAGTCGGTGAGTCGGGCGCCCAGCTGCTCCGGCCGGCCCTCGGCGAGCGCCAGCCGGGCGGTCTCGGTCAGCTCGGTGGCCCGGCGCACGAAGGCGTCCTGGCTGCCCGGGCGCTCCTCGAAGCCGCGGCGCAGCAGCTCGACGGCGTCCTTGGTCCGGCCCGCGACGCCGCTGTCCGCGACGATGAACAGGCCCTCGCAGCCGATCGGCAGCTCCTGCGCCCGCCCGGCCCGGAACAGCAGCGGGGCGGTCGCGCCGACGGCCATCGCGTCGACGCCGCTGGCCCGTCCGTGGGCCACGTTCTCGGCCGTCTGCACCAGGTCGAACGCCAGCCGGGGCGTCACCTCGCGCTCGAAGAGGTCGGCCAGCGCGTGGACCACCGCCCGGGCGCAGGCCGCGCTGGAGCCGAGCCCGCGGCCGACCGGGATCGCGCAGTCGATGATCACGTCGAGGTGCACGGTGTCGGGCACGCCCAGCGCGGCCCGGAACTCGGCGGTCAGCCGGTGCAGCCCGTCGGAGGCCTGGGCGGCCCTCGGCCGGGCCTTGTCGCCGGTCATGGTGAGGGAGAAGTCGTCGGGGTCGGCGGGCGACTGCGCGGAGGACCCGGCGGTGGCCGTGACGGCCAGCTGCGGGACCGGGAGAGCCAGCGCCGGGGCTCCGTAGACCACCGCGTGCTCGCCCAGCACGATGGCCTTGGCCCGGGCCCGGCCGGTGCCGACGGGCCGGGCCCCGCGGTGCTCGGACAGCCCTTCGGCTGCGGCGGGTAGGGACAACGAACTCAGCTCCCCGTGTCGTTTCTGCATGGAGATCGCTCATCCAGGGTTCTCGGGAGGAAGGAATCCGGTGACGGGCCGTGCGCCGGGACGGCGAAGGGCCCGCCGGGGACCGAGGAGCGGCCCCCGGCGGGCCCTGGCGGGCGCCGCCGGCGTGTCCTACTTCTCGGCGACCAGCATCTTCTCGACCGGGCGCCGCCACTGGTAGTACGACTGGATCTTGTGGTACTCGCCCTTGGGGGTGACCGTGACGCCGTAGACGAAGTCGCGGCCCTCGGTGCCGTACGGGGCCTCCTTCACCAGCCGCACGATCTGCGGGGCGACGGTGACGGGCAGCGCCAGCGGCTCGGGCGTCTTCACCGAGTAGGTGATCCGCGAGATCTCCGGGGAGTCCCAGCTCAGTGTGGCGTACAGGACGAAGGCCTTCTCGTTGAACGCCAGCAGTTCGTCGCTGGGCCCGGGCAGGCCGATCTCGCGGAGCATCGAGCGGACGCCCTCGGGACCGAAGGTCTCCCGCGGTACCCGGGCGCCGGCACCGCCGCCGAAGTAGAGGTTGACCGTGCGGCTGCCGTAGTCGATGCCGACCGTGCTGACGACGTCGGACAGCCCGTAGCGGTCGAAGACGTCGAGGTGGGCGGTGATGCTCTCCGGCGCGGACGGCAGCGCCGCCACCTCGCGGACCGTCAGCAGCCGCTCGGCGGTGGGGAAGGACCAGGCCTTGGTGAACCCGGCGCGGACGCCGAAGTCGACGCCGCAGCTGTCGATCGGCAGTCCGCCGTGCACCTCGGCCAGCAGCCGGCCGACGGGGTGGTCGGTCGGCTCGGTCAGGCCGTTGGCCAGCGCGACGGCGTACGGGTCGAGGCCCCGGGGGAGCATGGTGAAGCGGCAGTCGAGGTCATCGGCGCCGCCCGGGCTGTTCTGCACCCGGAAGGAGATCACCGCGTCCTCCAGCACGTCCCGGTAGGCGGTGAGGACGGGCCGGACGGTGCCGCTCTCGAAGGGCACGTCCACCACGCGGGCGGTTCCCTCGATGGCCGCGTAGAAGTTCTCCAGGAAGGGGCTTTCCGACATTGTTCCTCCACCTGTCCAGTCGTGGCGTGCCTGTGTGGACGTCCCCCCGCGCACGCCGCGGCTCGGGCGGGTGACGGTTCATCGAGGGGGAGCCGGTACTCGTGTCGGCCGCGGACCTGGTCCGACCTGCGCGGACCGGCGGCTGCGACACTCAACCCCCGCCCCCGGAACGGGTTTTGGGCAGGGTGGGCGTGCAGGAATAGTGACACGCGATCCACTGCCGGGCCAAGACCCCGGGAAAGTGACCCGGATCACTCCCGGCCGCCGTACCGTCGCCGTGCCGCCGCCGCGCCCCCGTCGGCCCCGCCGCCCCGTCCGCCGGTCCGTATTCGGCCGCACGGGTCGGCCCGGTCTGGCATGATGTCCACGGTGTCGGGGTGCTAGCTCAATGGGTAGAGCAGCGGACTTTTAATCCGTAGGTTCAGGGTTCGAGCCCCTGGCGCCCCACCGGCACGAAGGCCCGGTCCGGATCGTCTCCGGCCCGGGCCTCCGCCGTTTCCGGGCCGCCGCCGAACTGCGGAACGAATCGGCCGAATCGTCGGTTTGTATGATCCAGAGGTGGGTCCACTGGGGAACGAAGGACCTGTCGTGGGAGTCGTGGGGGGTGTCATTCCCGGGGCGTTCGTCGGTTATTGCGACCGTCGTATGTGCAACCCGGGGGCGACCTCGGCCGTCTCTCTGTGTGCAACGCGTCCGGACGCAGGGGGGCGCGGCGTCCGGCGGTGAAAGGTGCACGCATGTCAGGTCAGCGGAGCGAGGGTCCGGCCCGCGGTGACGACGCGCCCGGCGCGCCCACGACCGACGGCGCGCACGCCGGTGCGGTGCCGGCGCCGAGGCCCGGCGGCCGCGCCGAGGCCCGCCGGGCCGCCCAGGGCAGGGCGGGCGCGGCCCAGGGCG